>DNGJ01000210.1 GCA_003486305.1 Cyanobacteria bacterium UBA11371 | reverse complement strand
GATTGTGGTAATGCATACCACTCACCGGGATTGACGCGCGAGGGGACGAGGTAGTCTCTTGCGCCTTCGGGTGTAGATTTGGTGAGGACGGGAGTTTCAACTTCGATAAAGCCTTTTTGGTCTTCGAGGAAGCGGCGCATCGCTTTGACTACTTGGTGACGCAGTTGTAAGTTGGAATTCATGCGATCGCGCCGCAAATCCAAATACCGATACTTCAGCCGCAAGTCTTCCCGCACCGCTTCTGTCTCCGCCGTCGATACTTGGAATGGTAATTGCTTGCGAACTGTATTGAGCAGTTCGATTTGATCTGCGTAGATTTCGATCTCGCCCGTGGGTAACTTCGGATTGAGCGATTCTTCTGGACGTTGCGTGACGCGCCCGGTAATTTTTACTACATATTCATTACGCAGATTTTCGGCTTTGGCGTAGGAGTCGGGGGTGCGTTGGGGATCGCTGACAATTTGGACAATACCGGAGCGATCGCGCAGATCCAAGAAAATCACGCCCCCATGATCGCGGCGACGATCCACCCATCCGCAAACGGTAACGGTTTTTCCAATATCTTCGCTTCGGACTGTGCCGCAATAATGGGTACGCATGGTCTATTTCGGTAATAGGTAATCGGTAATTGGTAATTGGTGTTTTTGCTGTCTGTGAAAGAGACTACAGCAAAACCTTTTAATTATCTAATATTATGGACATTATTTTAATAATCAAAAAAGGGCGCGGTATGCCGCAGCCCTCTAATTTGGGCTTCTTGTGCAGGTGGGCTGGTGTGCAGGTGAGCAAAAGGGGCAAGAGGAGAATTTGAATGTGTATTCTCCCTTGCTCACCTGCTCAGCCACCGGGGCGGGTTTAGCCAAATTGTCTGTTTTAATTGAATGGTTGTTGGTAAAACCCGCCCCTACAGACCACTCACCTGCACACCTGCTCGCGGAGTCACTTACGGGCGCGGGGCTGTCAGCTTTTCCCAGGCGGCTTTGGCGGCTTCGCTTAAGCGATCGCCCCATTCTTTAACTTCATTTAAGATCGATTCCCAGTTTTTCTCGGCTTCCATCTGGATCAGTTTCATCGAGTATTCTAGGCGATCGCGCTCGAATAACAGCTGGTTTTGTTCCAAAGTTTCCCTTGCTTTACGCACCGCATCGAGATAAGCATCCCGCGTCATCGTACCAACTGATTGCGCCGTTTCCGTCGCGGCGGCTGCTTCTGCTTGCGCCCGCTTTTTAATCGCGTCGATTAGCGCTTTTGTTTCGCGCTTGAGATCGTCGGATTCCCCCGCCATTTCTTTTTCTACGAGAGCGTCTGTTTGCGGGGTGACTTGCACGATTACAGTTTCGGTGCTGGGAGTTTGTTCTGTCATGTTTTTTCTTCCTACTTAAAAATTTACTAATATCGAGAGCCAGAAATTTGTTGCTCCAGTTTCAGCAATGCTTGTATGCGTGCTTCTGTGGAGGGATGGGTAGAGAACAATTTGAAAATAGACTCGCCTGAGAAGGGATTGATAATCAAAAGCGGCTCAAATGCTGGGTTCGCTTCGATTGGCAGTTCCCTCGCACCGCTTTCTAAGCGCTGTAGCGCTCTAGCTAAGGCGCGGGGGTTACCAGTGAGTTTAGCAGCACCAGCGTCAGCAGCGAACTCTCTCGTGCGAGAGATTCCCATTTGAATCACGGTGGCGGCAATCGGTGCGAGGATGAAAGTTAGCAGCAATCCGATGGGATTTCCACCGCCTTGGCGATCTCTTCCTCCAGAAAACCACATACCGTAACTAGCCATTTGAGCCAAAAAAGAAATGGCACCGGCGATGGTAGCAGCAACGGCTTGAGTCAGGGTATCCCGATTGTAAATATGGCTCAGTTCGTGGGCAATGACGGCTTCGAGTTCGTCCTCTGGGAGTATCCGCATAATGCCTTCGGTGACAGCAACGGCTGCGTGTTCCGGATCTCGTCCTGTGGCGAAGGCGTTAGCGGCTGGGGTAGGAACGATGTAAACTGCGGGCATGGGGAGGTTGGCGCGATCGCACAGTCTTTGCACCATTTGGTACAATCGGGGCGCTTCGCTTGGACTTACCGGCTGCGCCCCATACGCTGCCAGGGCAATTTTATCTGAAAAATACCAAGACCCCAGATTCGTCACTGCTGCGAGGATGATTCCCATCACGATCCCGCTTGTTCCACCGATTATCCAGTAGCTAATAGTAATCAGTAACGCACTTAACAATCCCAATAAGGCAACGGTTTTAAATTGATTCATTCTGAAGCGCCCTCCTTATTATGGTATTGGCTTAGATCTTTATCTATCTAAGCGCTACTATTTTATTTTATTTTATCGACGATTTCACTTCACCTGGCATGGCGGAGAACACCCACCAGCCAGTACGGTTTTTCACACTCTATTTTTAGCGAAAACCAAGAACGGCGAGGGATAAACCGGGTTTGTTGCCTCGTTGTGGGTAATTTCTGACCAACCCGGTTTTTGCTCAAGTTTTAACTCAGATAATGTTAATCACACCTCTCGCTCGATATTTTTTTACCGATCAGATCTGACATTTGATAAGTTTGGATTTGAATCAAATCGAGAGATTGCTTTTGCGCTTGAGTCCATTGCTGGTTAGAAAGTCGCAAAAGTTCAACGGCTAACGCAATGTTATGCAAGTTGGTTAATAAATCGTTGGTTACCGCATTCATAAAATGATTCTTGCGATCGCTGGTTTTTGTCATGCTCTTGTTTTCCATGCCACATTTCCCCTGTAGATGCACCATAGTCGCTTTTTCTACCATAAAAGCTTGCTGGATGAAATCGAGTTTGATTAAGCGTTTTATTTAGGTATGATTTGTATTATTTCTTCCTTAGTTATAGAATTCGGATAAAAGGTGAAGCATAGGTTATGGCAAAGCGATCGCTCCAAGCATCGTTAGAAGGCACCAAACAAGCAAAGCAGGCATTTGCTAGCAAGGGATGGACACAAGCAGATTTAGCGAGAGAAGTTGGTATAAAAACTCGCCAACCAATTGGGCGATTTTTCGCAGGGCAACCTGTGGATCGTCAAGTTTTTATTGAATTGTGTTTTTTGCTGGGTTTGAATTGGCAAGAAATTGCCGATATCCCCAAAGGTGCTGTTACTGATGAAGAAGGTATCGATTTAGACAATATTGACGCGGCAGTAGAAAGCGTGCGATCGCAATACGGCGAGAAAATAGAACACCAGTGCGGTAATCTCCGCGTCTTGGACGTTACCCACCCAGTGAATTTAGACGATATTTACGTTGAAGTTAAAATTCTAGAACAGCCCGTCGCTCGCAAGTGGTTAGAATTATCTGATTGGCTTTCAGACTCCGAAAAACTGCTTCCAGAACGAGTACCGGCACTTGAAGCAGTGGCAAAATATAACAAGCTAATCGTACTGGGAAAACCAGGAGCGGGTAAAACGACATTTTTGCAATATCTGGCGCGCGCCTGTCAGCGAGGCGAGTTGCAAGATGCCCTTGTCCCGATTTTTATGCGGCTAAAGGATTTTGGCGAAGATATCAGCAAGGGAATATCTCTACTGGAATACATCAGCCAAGAGTTAGAAATTTGCGGCATAGGGGTAAAAGAAGTCGAAAAATTGTTAGAAAGTGGCAGAATGCTGATCTTGCTCGATGGGTGGGATGAAGTTAGGCAAAAAGACAGGGATGCAGTTGGGCAAGAAATTCGCTACTTTTCGGGGAGGTATTATAAGAATAAGTATGCGATCGCAAAGAGAACAGGTGCTGTTTCTCATCAGCTTGAAAGCTTCGCCGAAGTCGAAATCGCCGATTTTAACACTCAACAAATCGAAGCTTTTGCCAAAAAGTGGTTTGTCACAGTCGCTAAAAATAACCAACAGGAAGGACTCGCCAAAGCAGCGGCATTTATTGAAAAGTTGAACCTACCAGAAAATTATTTAATTCGAGAACTTGCAGCCACTCCGCTGTTACTCCATCTAGTTTGCGTGGCGTTTGATGCCAAAGGTAATTTTCCCCGCCAAAAATCTAAAATTTATCGGGAAGCGTTGGATATTCTGTTATTCCGCTGGGATGCAGCTAGGGGGATTCAACGAGATGGAGGTTATCCGAATTTGTCTTTAACAGCCAAAATTAAGCTGTTGAGTTATTTAGCAGCGATTACATTTGAGCGGGGCGATTATGTTTTTGAAATTTGCAAAATTCAGCCGTATATTGCCGATTATTTGCGTCAGTTACCCGAATGGGATACTGGTGGGGAAGCATTAGAATTAGCCAGCGTTGCTTTGGTGGAATCGATGGCGGCAGAACATGGGTTATTAGAGGAGCGATCGCACAATATTTATTCTTTTTCTCACCTAACTTTTCAAGTATATTTAACAGCCAAACAAATTGCCAATGCCGGTTTTACCGTAGGGGCGGATTTTACCAATCAATCTGTGGAACCAGGAAATATCTGGTTAAATCCGCCCCTACAAGGAACTGCCCTTACCCAAATAACCGAGGAACGCTGGCGCTCAGTATTTTTAACCCTAGCCGAAATGTTGCCAAATGCTGCTTCTTTATTGCAGATAATGAAACAACAAATCGATGTACTTTTAGCCAAAGATGAAACATTGCAGCAATTCTTAAAATGGGTGATTCAAAAATCTTGGTCATTCCAAGAGAATCGCAAAATCGCTGCCGTGCGAGCCTTTTATTTTTCCCTTGCCTGTGTCCTCGATAGTTATTTATCTCTGGCTTTAAACATAGGTAAATTTGAGTTTGAATTTCCCCCCTTGCCTGAATTGCCCCTAGAGCTTTACCTAAACTTTGCTCAAACGCTTGACTCCAAGATTGCTCTCACACCCAACTTTAATTTTGCCATCGAATTCGACCGAAAATTGAGAGCAATTGATGATAAAATTGCTCCAGCTTTGAGACGTTTATGCGAGCTTGAATTAATTCTAAGTTGCGTGCTTAACTTTGATTTGGCAAGAAACCGCGATTTAGCCTTAGAATTGCAAAACTCCCTCGAACAACTTAAAGCAAAACTTCCTGAAGAAGCCGAAAACTCTCCAAGCTTTCAAACTTGGAGCGAGGAGTTAAAAGCCTTGCTGATGACCCATTGTCATGCCGGACACCATTGGCAATTTAGCGATCAACAAAAGCAATTGCTCAAGCAATATTATGAGGCGAATCAATTGCTGGTAGATTGCCTAAATAGCGGCTGTGAAGTAACTGATGGTGTGAGACAGCAAATAGAAGAGACTTTGTTTTTGGTAATTGGTAATTGCAGAAAGTTTCAAATCAATTAAACTCTGGGTTGAAGATACAATTTATTTGATTTTGATAGATTTCTGGCGATTCCCGGTTCAAAATTGATAAAAATGTCGGCTGATACTGTTGAATGCGAACCCCATGTATTTGTTCTCCCTTATGTTCTATAGCTTCCATGTAACTTGGTTGGGCAATTCCAGCTTCTTTGGCGCTAATAAAGGGGCCAAAATAGTAGTTAATCCGGGGGTTAGTTGTGGTAATTTCCACCCACCAAGCTTTGCCGCAACGATCTAAACGAGACTTTAACTCGGCTTCATTTGGAGCGATTAGGAGCGTTTTATTTTTGATAAATTCAACCATTTGTATGGCATATTTTTTGACAAACTCTAGATATGATTCTTCCGCATCTGTCCAGCTATACTCAGAACATTTCAAAAGTTCAACCGCTAAGATAATGCTATCCATCTGGTTGGAAAAAATCTCGGTTAACCTGTCTAAAAAATTAGACTTTATCCCATCGAGTTCTTGCTTGCGACTGTCTTCCATGACTGAATCCCCCTTCGGTTAGACAAACAAAGCCCCTTTAGGGGCTTTTTGAGGCTAAAGGCTCTGTGGCTGAAATAAAATTTTCGTCTTAAAATTCTAGAATCAAAAACCAACTAGACGCCGTTGGTATAATTTTTTTTTAATGTCTATATTTTTTTTAAATTTTCTCATCTAATAACTAAGCAGAAATTGTAAAATTTGAGTCAAAAAGATATATTTCTTAAAGAAGGGTGGAGTGAAACAGAAAGATGGGATAAAAAAATTAAGTATTTTTAGCAGAGACTGCTAGACCGGACACCCTATTTTAAGACTAGATGCTACAAGATCCTGCCATTCGCCATCCAATTGCTATAAGTTTAGGAGCGATCGCTGGTGCGCTGAGTCGCTACTATATCACTGTATGGTTTGTGCAACGCTTCGGTACGGGGTTTGCTTACGGAACTTTTTTTATCAACGTCACCGGCTGTTTCGGGATGGGGTTTTTTACCACCTTGGCGTTGGATAGAGTGGGGGCGATTTCCCCAGAAGTGCGGCTATTGGTGGCGACGGGATTTTTGGGGGCATATACCACATTTTCTACCTACGGGATCGAAACGCTTTACCTGCTGCGCGATCGCGCGTTTTTACTCGCGGGTCTTTATTGGGGAGGGAGTGCGATTTTGGGAGTGATTAGCGTTCAATTGGGCGTAATTCTAGCAAGGGTAATTGGTAAGGGGTAATTGAGCTTCTTGTGCAGGTGTGCAAAAGGGGAATTTGAAGCGAGCATTCTCACCAGCTCACCAGCTCACCTGCTATGATTCAAGCACGATAGCTTCTGCAAGTTTGGCAATGTCGAACAAGCTTAACCGCCTGGAAATCGCGGAATTTGTATTCCTGATAGGCTTAATTATTGGCTTGATAGTCGCGGCGATCGCAAAACAGGCGATCTACGCGATCGCACCCCTTTCGGTGTTAGTATGTCTCAACCTGATCAATCGTCGTCGCTTTGAACTACTGATGCAGCGGGAAACGAGCGCCGCGATTGAGCAAGTTGAGCAAGAAGTTTCAGACCAACTCAAATCTTATGCGAGCTACTACAGCAGCATAACTTCATCTGGCGGCGCTAGCTGGGTACCAGCGCCAGACCATCTCGCCTCGTTAATTCAGGCTAATATCAATCCGATTTATGAAGATCTTGGACAACTTCAGCAGCAGTGCGCCAACTTACACGAGTCTATAGCCAGTATCGCCAATTATCTCAATCGCTCTTCTCTAACCACAAGGATAGAAGATTTAGAGCAAGGATTGGTGCGCCTATCGCGAGGACTCGCTGCGATTTCGGATCAAGTTGATGTGGCGGTGCAACATCAGATCGACGATTTGAAACAGCAGCTTAAAGCAATTCAACGCAAAGCAGGAAGTAGGGATAGCGATAGGGATAGGGATAGGGAAGAAAAACCAAGACCTAAAGTAGAGTATTTAGAGCGGGCGTTAGGACAGCTCTCCGATCATATTGCCGCAATTTCCCAGCAGGTGGAAGCATTGCAACGCAAAGCAGAAAGGATGGCGACGCCCCCACAATATGTTTCTGGTGGAGTCACAGGCGGGACGCCTGTGCCACAATATCCTGCATCCTCCAGAGTATCTCAAAGCGAACCTCCGCAACAGACTTGGCGTTGCGTTCATACTTTACAGGCGCATGGTGATTGGGTAAGCGATTTGGCGATTGCTAACGATGGACAGACGTTAATTAGCGGTAGCTTTGACCAAACAATTAAACTTTGGAATTTGAGAAACGGACAGCTAATTCGTACCTTGTGCGAAAGGGGGGGAGAGATATATGCGATCGCATTAAAACAAGACGGCAAAACCCTGATCGGCGGTAGTTCAGATCAAACAATTAAGCTATGGGATATCGAAAGCGGCAAATCAATTTATACGTTTTGGGAATATTCCGGATCGGTTAGATCCGTTGCCCTCAGTCCCAATTCCCCCAACGCACAGAACAAAGGAGCGATTCTCGCTTCCGGTAATTTTGACCATACAGTTAAAATATGGCATTTAGAAACAAGGGAATTAATTGAAACTCTAGAAGGACATTCGGGGTCAGTAGGCGCAGTTGCTTTTAGTCCGATCCCCCCTAGCCCCCCTTATCAAGGTGGGATTCTTGCCTCTGGTAGCGCCGATGGAACGATTAAAATTTGGGATTGGGAACGCAAAAATCTACTGCAAACCTTTAGCGGCGACTTGGGGTCGATCGGCGATCTCGCATTCTCTCCCAACGGGCAAATACTCGCCTCTGGTAGCAGCGACAAAACTGTCAAATTGTGGCATATTCCCACGGGAAACCGCATCGCGGTGCTAAAAGGACATCAAGGTGCTGTCACTTCAGTTGTTATTAGTCCAGATGGAGAGACGCTGATTAGCGGTAGCGCCGACGGTACGATTCAAATTTGGCATTTAACGACCAACAAACAAGTGGGTATTTTGACAGCAGATACCCCAGAGTCGGTAATATCCCTCGCCCTCAGTCTTGATGGACAAATTCTGGTCAGCGGTAGCGCCTACGGTACGATTAACATTTGGCGGCGAGATTGAGGGATAATTTTGCACGTTCGGATTTTAGATTTTATTCGGTTTTAGCCACCTAACTCGCCCTACTGCTAATAAATACAATGTTCTGAGCAGTCGCATCATACTTTCTCGATGCCATAACGCCCAAACATTCAAGCTCAAACATACACTCCCCAATGCAAACAGAATGTATGTAGGCGGCATCACGACGCCGATGGCTAACCAAGTATAGACGTGCAGTACCATTGCTAAAGCGCAGACAATTGCGATCGCCGTGGCGCGTTGCACCCGCAATTTAGGTCGATTCAATCCTACTAGAATCAGCGTTTGCAAGGTTGCTAGTAAGTTAGCTGGTACTAAAAACCCACAAATCGCAAGGCAATGGGTGCGCGAGAATTCAGATAATGTATTGAGGTCGATCATGCAGTTTACTCGTAAGGGACAATAGCGAGCGATCTTGGTCTTGACTTTATTTCGTTTTTTTGGTAGTCCAAATATTCGTGAACATCATCAACACCCCGCCGATAAATATAGCGATCGCCAGACCGCCCGCTATCCAATTCATCAAATCTGCTGATTCCATTGATTTATTTTTCAGCTATTTATTCTGACTTCTCTATGCTTGCATTATCTCATATTTTCCGATCTTGATCCAAGACTCATTAGCTACATTTTTATGAATTCTTAATTATAGGATTTATGCTTGACTCAGGGCTAAGCATCAGCGGCTACAGTTAAATTTTTATCTCAAATATGAGATAGATCGTGCTTTGCCCTTGGGGATTGCTAATTTTTAAAGTTCGGATGGGGTATCGGGAGCAATTTCAATTCCGCCTTGGTCTATAATTCTGTCAAAGTCGGTGATTAAGTCGCCCAGTTCGTTATATTTTATGCCAATGCGATCGCAAGCTTGTTTGAGTTCTCGTTCAAAGGTATTGATATCCTTGCCGTAGCCACACAGATAGGCAGCGGTTTCAACGCCTTCTTTAGCATTGGCTTTGGCGCAATCTATTAAATCGGTGTCGTGTAAAGGTGTAGGTGATGCCATAATTAGCAATTGTGAATCAGTTGTTAGCAAGCTAACTATTTTGAAAATATTGATAATTGAACCACATCTGCCAAAGACTTCGCATCTTTCTTAGGCATGACTTAAGCACGCTGGAACGCAAAGCGGGTTTATCGATGACCGTAAGTTTCTTGCCAATACTTATAAGCGGCATAAGCTAGAGTAACAACGCCGGTGACGATAGCAGATTCATCAACTTCAAATTGAGGATGGTGTAAGGGGTAATTAGGTTTATCGGCGCGTCCGACGCCGAGGCGAAACATCGCACCTGGGGCGTAATCCAAATAGCAAGAAAAATCTTCAGCGCCGAGGGAAGGTTCGGTGATGATTTGAACGCGATCGCTTCCCCATGCTTCCCTAGCAGATTCTTCCAGTAGTTGCGTTAGTGCGGGATGATTTTGCACCGAAGGCACTCCCCGCTTATAGTTAAATTCGTAACTAGCGCCGTAGGTTTTACAGATATTGGCGACGATTTGTTCGATCCATTCGGGTAAAGCGGCGCGGGTTTCTGGGTGGAGCGATCGCACCGTTCCCAACAACTTTACTTGATCCGCAATCACGTTGGGCGCTCGTCCCCCTGCAATTTTCCCAATCGTCAATACCACCGGACGCAGGGGATTTTGCGTGCGACTGATCGCTTGCTGAAGCGCGGTAATCGCTTGCGCCGCAATCCAAATCGCATCAATCGCTTCGTGGGGACGCGCCCCGTGCCCCGATTCCCCAATAATAATAATTTCTAACTCATCTGCGGCAGCGGTTAAAGCACCGTACCGAATCCCCACCGAACCCCCTGGAATCGAAGGAAAAACGTGCAACGATAAAATACCCGTCACATTTTCCATCGCCCCATCGGCGACCATCCAACTAGCGCCTTGGGCAATTTCTTCAGCGGGTTGAAAAATAAAACGCAAA
Organism: Cyanobacteria bacterium UBA11371; assembly: GCA_003486305.1. Classification (GTDB taxonomy): domain Bacteria; phylum Cyanobacteriota; class Cyanobacteriia; order Cyanobacteriales; family Aerosakkonemataceae; genus Microseira. Next base: position 4,572 of record DNGJ01000210.1, on the reverse strand, counting down.
GATCCTGGCAATTGTTCTCCCAACTCCGCCAAAACCATTGCCGTGCCTAAACCAACTGTAGTATGGACATCGTGACCGCAGGCGTGCATCACTCCCGAAGAGCGGGAAGCATATTCTAAATTTGTGCGTTCGATAATTGGCAAAGCATCCATATCAGTCCGAATTGCCAGCAGTCTATCATCGGTACCAGCCCCATTTAGATGGGCGATGACGCCGGTTTTACCCACTTGTTCGCGCACATGAAGACCATAAGACGACAAAACACCGGCGACGTATGCCGAAGTTTGGTATTCTTGACCGCTTAATTCTGGATGGGCGTGGATGTGGCGGCGAATTTCAATCAAGCGGGGGGCGAGTTTGGTGGCTAAGTGTTTGATCCGAGTAAGCATGGATGAATTGGTTGATGCAGCTTTTTCTCATGATAAGGTTTGTTACAAAACTTGAAGTGGAAGCGATCGCAACAGAAACCCGGTTTTGTGGCAAAACCGGGTTTGAGAGTCTAATCTCTAATCATCCCTGCCAAAACCTCCAGATCCGAAACCACCAGAACTTAGACCCTTACTCACCTTCTTCAACAGTCCAGAACTCAAACCCCTGACCCCACCAAGGTCAACTAAAGTTGAACTATTGACTGAAGTTGGAAGAGAACCCAAACCGACTGAAATATTATTCGCCGTCAGGGTAGTATTACTAAACACAGCGAGCCTGAATTGCTGACTGAAAGCGATGATGTTGTAACTCGTACCCGTACTCGTCGTACCTATGGTGACAGACTTCAATACATCTTGAGCGTTACCAAAACCTAAATCGCCGGATATTTGTAGCTTGTCTTCAGAGGCATTGAAATCGTAAATCACGTCAAAGCCAGATTTAGCGCCGCCACCTGTGACCGTGTCTCCAGCTTTGCCAGTGCCTAGCGCTATAGAATCGATGATGAAGATATCTTTACCAGCGCCGCCGACGAGGGTATCTTTTCCTGCACCTCCATACAAGAAGTCGTCGCCGTCGCCACCGAACAGCAAGTCCTCGCCTTCACCGCCAAACAGGCTATCGTTACCTTCACCACCGGCAATGATATCTTTACCTGGCCCGCCAACGAGGAAGTCTTTCCCCTCGCTACCGTAAAGAAAATCATTGCCTTCGCCGCCAAGGCACAGGTCATCGTCTGCTTCGCCTATGATGATGTCGTCTCCTGCACCGCCTTCTACCACATCATCCTTGGCGCCGCCGAATACCAGATCGTTGCCGTCTCCACCAATGACGACATCTTCGCCACCATCGCCGAATACGTAGTCATTTCCGGCACCACCTTTGAGGTTATCATCTCCCTTACTGCCGGAGATGATATCCATACCAGCTTTACCATCAAAGAAATCGGCGATCGCAGTACCTAAAATCAAATCATCCCCGCCAGTGGCAAAGGTTTCGGCGCTGGTGATGAAACCTTGCCCTTTTCCTTCTGCAAGGTATTGCTCGAAGGCGCTGCTATAGACACCGCCGGTAATTTGGTCTTTGGCTTCTCCATTGAGGGCAAGATAGAATTGGGTGTCAAACTTAGAACTGGGATTGCGACCTTCTTTAGACCCAAATAAGATGAAGTGTTGTGCGGCACTTTGAAAGGCTCCCTTATCGACTGCCGCTTTTACATCCTGATTGGCGTTGAGATATTCGGTTTCATTGAACAGCGGGTTGAATTGACGACCTTTTTCGTAAAGTCCAAACTCGATGAAGTGTTGATAAGCGCTGCTAAGTTTCCCCTCTTCAATTGCCTTTGCAATGTCTTTGTTTTTCTCTAAGTAAAAATCTTTATCCAATATGGCGGTGGGAATATCCCCTGCCCCTGCACCCTTTGTAACGAAGTATTCTAACGAACTGTTGACTTGCCCGCTCGAAATCGCTTGCTGTACCTCTTTCGTCTGGGCATAGAATTTGTTATCGTACAGCTTGCTGATTTGGCGACCTTCTTTGGCTCCAAATATCAGCGCGTGTTGCAGCGCACCTGTTGCACCCTTAGCAACAGCCTCACCTACATCTTTGTATGTGGCTAGATAGCTGCCAGCATTGAAGAAATCAACGTTACCGCTACGACCTTCTCGGTCGCCAAATGAGAGGTAGTGTTCGATCGCAGTGAATTTACCACCGCTTTTTTCCACTGCAAGAGCAACATCCTTGTATGTGTTCAAGTATTGGTTGGCATCAAAAGCAATACTGGGGTTGCGGTTCTCGTATTTACCAAACAACTCGTAGTGTTCCCTACCGCTTTTGAATTTGCCTTCTTTGACTGCCTTCGCAACGTCTGCATTTCCCTTGATGTAAAACTGTTCGTCGAAGCATTGGTCTAAATTCAAAGTCATGCGATCTTTCTCCTGAATGGGTCAAGAACTCGTGTATCTCTGCTCTAGAAACGAGACAGGGTAGATACTTTTGGTATGTGTGACGGTATTTTTTCTGACCTGGTTCCCAAAAAAAATGATTAATTTTTATTAACAATGGGAACTTTTATGGTTTGATAGACAATCATACCAGCCATTCCTCAAATTTTGGCTCTGACCGGAATACACGCAAGATAACAGTATATAGAGTTACTGAAAACCGAATTTATACCTAAAGATAGAAGATCGATTTGGCGTTAAAGCTAGTGAATTTCTCTACCTATCCTATGACCTATTGCTTCAATCCAGCTTGCGAAAATCCCCAAAACCCAGAGGGCGTCGAGTTTTGCCTCTTTTGCAACTCGGCGCTGTGGTTGAGAAACCGCTATCGAGCGCTCCAGGTAATTGAAGAAGGGAACTTTGGGCGCACGTTATTGGCTGAAGATAGGGATAGGCTGAGCGATCGCTGCGTCATCAAGCAGCTGTTTAAATGGCGAAAAGTGCAAGACTCTACCCAAGCAATGGCAAAAGTAAGCCGCGCTTTTGAGCAAGAAGCGGCTTTACTGCTAAAGTTGGGAACCCACCCGCAAATCCCCACCCTGTTAGCTTGCTTTGAACAAGATAGACGCTTTTATATCGTCCAAGAATATATCCAAGGGCAGAATTTGTTAGAAGAATTGTTAGATCAAGGAATATTCAGCGAACAAAAAATCCGGGATTTGTTAAACGATCTGTTACCCGTCCTGAAATTTATTCACGAGCATAATGTAATTCATCGAGATATCAAACCGATGAATATTATTCGCAGCCATGGCGACGGCAAATTAGTGCTAATTGACTTCGGACTTGCTAAGAAGTTGCAGCCGAACGCATTAGGTAAAACCGGCTCAAGATACGGCACAGAAGGATATGCACCCATCGAGCAAACCCGTGGCAAAGTTTATCCCGCCAGCGACCTTTATAGTTTAGGTATAACCTGCATTCAGTTCCTTGCCGGGGCAGCATTGGAAGAACTTTACGATGCAGAACAAGGAATTTGGATATGGCGAGAATATCTGAGAAACAAAGGAACCGATGTCAGCGATCGTTTGGGTCAAATATTGGATAAATTAATTAAAGACTCGCTCAAAGAACGCTACGAATCTGCCGATATTGTAATAAAAGACCTGCAAGAGAGCCTCCCCAGATGGCGATGCGTGCATACCTTCAGCGGACTTGGCAAAATCGAACAAGTCACCTTTAGTCCCGATGGAGAAACACTCGCTGGTAGCAGCGATGATAAAACTTTAAAAGTCTGGAATTTAAGCAGCGGTGAGTTAGTACAAGCGGTAAGTGGAGAGTCGCAAGCGGTTAAATTCGCCGTTATCAGTCCCGACGGAAAAACCCTCGCCTCCGGGATGGGAGACAACAAGATTCAAATTTGGCATATACCAAGCGAACAATTGCTGCATACCCTAGACGCAGGTGCGGGTGCAGTTCACCAAGTCGCGTTTAGTCCAGACGGAGAAACCCTTGTTAGCGGTAACTCTGATGGTACTGTTAAGCTTTGGCATCTGGGTACGGGGAAACTGTTAGATACAATACGCGGACATTCTGGGGCAGTTTTTGCCGTCGTCCTGAGTCCAGATGGCAAGATTGTCGCCAGCGGTGGCGCAGACAAGACGATTAAACTTTGGCATTTAAGCAGTGGGGTACTGTTACACGTCCTCACCCAACATTCAGGGGAGGTTAATGCCCTCTGTATCAGTCCAGATGGTGAGATGCTAGTCAGCGGTAGCGCCGATTGCCAGATCCTGGTTTGGCATCCCGGTAGCGGTAAGCTGATGGATATTCTCTGGGGACATCAAGCGCCGGTGCGTTCGGTCGCGTTTAGTCCAGATGGAGATGCGATCGCTTCCGGTAGCGATGACCGGACAATCAAAATCTGGCGTCGCGCAGGCTAATTACCCATTACCAATTACCCATTAGCCACGACCCATTACCCCAAATTGTCAAGTTCTTTAAAGTTTTGCTGACTTTTGCACGAGTAATTTAAGCCACTGCGGTAAACTAAGCGTTGATCCGGAAAAGCTCATCTTTATCTGCTTTTGGCAGATATTTTAGTTGTTCAGCTTTCATTTGGAGTCTTTATTCCATGTCTCATACCGTAAAAATCTACGACACCTGCATTGGCTGCACTCAGTGCGTCCGCGCTTGCCCG
>DNGJ01000323.1:17581-18066 GCA_003486305.1 Cyanobacteria bacterium UBA11371 | reverse complement strand
CAATGGAAAGCTAGGAAGTCATTTATGCAGGTTAATACACCAGATTGGGTCAAGCACGCTGTTTTTTATCAAATTTTTCCAGATCGGTTTGCCAGGGGTAAGCAACCTCGCAAGTCGCACTTGCGCCACAGTCGTTGGGAAGATTGGCACGCCGCCCCAACTTACCAAGGTTATAAAGGCGGAGATTTATGGGGAGTGCTGGAAAATCTGGATTACTTGCAGGATTTAGGGATTAACGCGATTTACTTCACTCCGATTTTTCAATCTGCTAGCAATCACCGCTATCATACCCACGATTACTATCAGGTTGACCCGATGTTGGGTAAAAATGGCGCATTTCGGGAACTGCTAGTAACCGCCCACGAACGCAATATTAAAATCGTCCTGGATGGAGTTTTTAACCATAGCAGTCGCGGCTTTTTCTTTTTCCACGACGTGCTAGAAAATGGCGCTAATTCGCCTTGGGTAGATTGGTTCAAAATTCA
>DNGJ01000323.1:4176-17378 GCA_003486305.1 Cyanobacteria bacterium UBA11371 | reverse complement strand
TGGGTAGATTGGTTCAAAATTCACGGTTGGCCTTTATCTCCTTACAATGAAGAGTATCCCGCTAATTATTCAGGTTGGGCGGGATTGCGGGCGCTACCAGAATTTAACCACGATAATCCCGAAGTGCGGGAATATATTATGGAAATCGCCGAATATTGGATAAATTTCGGCATCGATGGGTGGCGGTTAGATGTGCCGTTTGAGGTTAAAACGCCTGGATTTTGGCAGGAATTTCGCGATCGCGTTAAAGCGATCAACCCGGATGCGTATATTGTCGGGGAAGTCTGGGAAGACGCCAGTCAATGGTTAGATGGCACTCAGTTTGACGGGGTGATGAACTACCTGTTTGCTGCGCCTACGATCGCGTTTACCGCAGGCGATCGCGTAGACATCGAAAAAGTCAAAGGTTCCTCTTACCAACCCTTCCCGCCCCTCTACGCCAAGGAATACGGCGAAAAAATCAAACACCTGCTGCAACTTTATCCTTGGGAAATTCAACTAACCCAACTTAATTTATTAGCAAGTCACGATACCGCCCGACTGCTAACTATTGCCGGAGGCGACAAACCCAGCGTTGAACTATCAACTTTATTACTATTAACATTTCCCGGCGCGCCTAGTATTTACTACGGCGATGAAGTTGGTTTAGCAGGGGGTCGAGATCCAGACTCGCGCCGAGGTTTTCCCTTAGAATCTCATTGGGAATTGGATGTTCTAGAATATCACCGCAAACTGATCGCATTAAGGCACGCACATCCCGCCCTTCGCACTGGTTCCTACGAAATCTTATATGCCGAAGGAACGGTTTACGTTTTCGCTCGCATTTTGGGCAATGAGGAAATAATTGTTGCCGTCAATATTGGGACTGCACCTGCTGTTGTCAGCTTTGAAGTAACAAGTTTAAAATCCAAACCCAGCAAGTTATTGTACGGCAGTGCTGATGTTTCTTGGAATCGCGAAGGAGAGTCTATTAAACTATCCTTGAATCTTCCTGCTCGAAGTGGCTGTATTCTCGGCTGATAGCAGGTAATAGCATGTCCGCTTGTATCGGCGTTGCACGGGGGGTGGGTTTATCAATACTTGATGGGGAAGATGGGGAAGATGGGAAGTAATTACTTCTTATAAGTTATCTCCATCATCTCCATCATCTCCCTCATCAAGTACTGATAAACCCGCCCCCGGTGCGATCGCTCTCTAACCGGACACGATATTAGTATTTGCTTAATGGTGGTGGCGGTGCCTTACACCGCTGATGCAAAAGCGACTACTTCTAGTCTATGCCTTAACCGCTTTGGCTGTAGCTATAACAACAAAAAGCCGTCATATTAACATCTTTCATTAGGTAGATGATTAGCCAAACTAAAAAGATTAAAGTTTATTCGTTAACTGCTGACAAAATTGACATTTACAAGGAAAAAACAATGGATAATTTTGTTCATCTAGCATTGCAGCGGTAAAAAGCCCCCCGAGAGCGCTTCCAGGGGGCTAGTTTATACTTAAACTTTGGCTATTTTACCTACTTGCTTCGCAGCATATTGAAGTAGTTTTGCCAAAGCTGCTTCTGGGATTCGATGGCTAAACGAGCCAAAAGCGCTTGAAATTCTAAAGAATTGTTCACAAGTTGTTGTTGAAAGTTGAGAGCGTTATCAAAGCTATCGCGCATAGTTTGCGTGTTGGTGTTTTGCATTCCTGGCATCGCAGCAGTCCAGCTTTTGAAAAGCTGTCTCTGGCTCTCAGTGACCTGATTCAAAAACTGCTCAAAGCTATTAGACCAATCCATTGAAGTTTCTCCTTTGGCTAACAAATGGCTAACAAGTAGAGGTAGATTATTCAATTTATAATCATAGTAAGATACTAATCAAAGATCGGCAATTATATTTGAAATATAGCTTGGATTGTTGGCTGGTTTTGCTGATGGCAAAATCGGTAAAGCAAGCATATTAAAGTTGTGGTTTGGCGTTGTTAAACAGTAAGGTGAAAGTGAATGCAAGAAGCGTATATTGTTTCAGCAGTGCGTACACCTCTCGGTAGGTTTGGAGGCGTGTTGGCAGGGTTTTCTCCGGTAGATTTGGGAGCGATCGCAATGCAAGCCGCCCTAGAGCGATCGCGCGTGCCAAAGGAAGCATTGGATTTATATATCCTGGGCAACGTTCTCAGAGCCGGACATGGACAGTCTTTGCCCCGTCAAGCCGCCTTTAAAACTGGAATTCCAGACACCGTGAATGGGTATGCCGTTGATATGGTTTGTTCATCGGGCATGATGAGCGCGATCAACGCTGCGACTGCGATTCGTTCTGGAGAGGCGGAGATTGTTTTGGCGGGTGGGATGGAATCGATGTCCCAAACCGGCTTTTTCTTGTCGCACCGCGCCCGCTGGGGATACAAAACCTTGTTGGGAGCGCCCGAACAACTCACCGATATTTTGCTTTATGACGGACTCACCGATCCCACCACGTCGGAAATGATGGGTACGCAAGCAGAAAGATTGGCAGCCGCGTATCAGGTAACGCGAGCGGATCTCGATCGAGTTGCTTTCAACTCGCAACAACGAGCCGCTGACGCCACCGATAAAGGCTGGTTTCAATCGGAAATTATCCCAGTCGAGATTGCTGGGAAAAAAGGAACGCAAGTAATCGATCGCGATGAAGGAATTCGCCCAGAAACTACCTTAGAAAGCCTCGCTAAACTCAAACCCGCGTTTCAAGATGATGGGGTATTCACCGCAGGTAATAGCAGCCAAATTTCAGATGGAGCGGCTGCGCTTGTTTTGGCAAGTAGTTCGGCAGTGGAAAGGTATGGACTCAAACCAATTGCCCGATTTATCAGTGGCGCTTGGGTAGGGGGAGAAGCGTGGAGATTTCCAGAAGTGCCGATTCTGGCAGTCAACAAACTGTTAGATAAACTCAAGCTGAGAATTTACGATTTTGACTTGTTTGAGAATAACGAAGCCTTTGCCCTCAGCAGCGTTTTATTTCATCGCAAATTGGGCATTCCCTACGAAAAATTAAACGTTTATGGGGGAGCGATCGCATTAGGACATCCCATCGGCGCATCCGGCGCACGCATCATCGTCACCCTGCTAAACGCATTGCAACGACAAAACGGAAAGATGGGCTTAGCGGCGGTTTGTCACGGTACAGGCGGAGGCACAGCGATCGCTGTAGAAAGGCTATGAAATCGTGTCCAGTTATATCTGACGCAGCATATGCCCAATATTGTAGGGGCGGGTTTTACGAAAAATCTTGGAAACAAAAGCATTTTACTGATAAACCCGCCCCCCCCATGCGATGCCTTTCTTTACGGACTTGATATGAAATCATTCGGACTAGAAAACAAAGTAGTTTTAGTTACAGGCGGAAATCGGGGCATCGGAGCGGCTTGCGTTAGCTTATTGCAAGAATTGGGAGCGAAAGTTGCTTACACCTATCGCAGCGAATGCGATCGCTCTACGGAAGCGTTAGCAATTCCAGCCGATGTTACGGATAAAGCTGCAATGGAAACAGTTGCAGAACAAGTCGAGCAAAAATTAGGCACAGTTTATGGAGTCGTCGCCAATGCCGGAATTACCCGCGATAACTTGTTTCAAAAGCTAACCAGCGAAGATTGGGATGAAGTTATCGACACCAATTTAAAAGGGGTTTATCACACCTTTTTGCCGATAATTCCCAAACTATACGAGCAGGGTGAAGGATCGCTTGTTTCTATTACTTCTATCTCTGGCGAGCGGGGAAATCTCGGTCAAACAAACTATTCAGCATCTAAAGCGGCTTTGATTGGCTTTACCAAATCCCTCGCTAGAGAAGCCGCTAGATATAACGTTCGAGTCAATGCCGTTTCACCGGGATTTATCGAAACAGAAATGGTGCAGGCGATTCCCGATAAAGTCAAAGACCGAATTTTGTCTGAAATTCCCCTGCGTCGCTTTGGCAAACCAGAAGAGATTGCCTGGACAGTAGCGTTTTTACTTTCACCGATCGCCAGTAGTTACATCACGGGTGAAGTGTTACGGGTAAATGGCGCTCATCATACTTAGAGAATTAATAACTCAAGTTGCCAGTTATCTCATGCATAGGAGCTAATCGCTAATGGCTAATAGCTCGATTGGTAAAAATCCTATATTAGCAATTAGCAATTAGCAATTAGCTTTTCTTGCAAGTTGCGTTAATAGTAGCGATCGCTCTCGAATGTTCAAAACCGGAAAATCGAAAATGATAGTTCAAGAACAGCGCATCAATTTAAACGGACTTTCGATTCGTTACTTTCAAAGTGGAAGCGAAGGCTTACCGCTGGTGTTATTTCACGGAACGGGTGAAAGTGCTTTAGATTGGTCTTGGGTACTGCCTAAATTAGGTGAAAAGTATCGCGTTTATGCACCCGATTTTCCCGGTGCTGGTGAAAGTGCGAAACCGATTCGGGATTATTCGGTGGAATTTTTTACGCAGTTTGCGATTGATTTTCTCAATGCGATCGCACTCGATCGCGCCGTAGTCGCCGGTAACTCTCTGGGTGGTTTAATCGCCTTACAGCTTGCTCTTTCCTATCCCGCACGAATTGCTGGTTTGGTTTTAATTGATAGCACTGGACTTGGTGAAGCGGTGAGTCCTTTTCTATCTTCGTTAACCTTGCCCGTATTTGGCGAAATTGCGCTTGCTGGATGCCGCACGCCCGTGGGTGCAGTCATGCGATCGCGATCGCGTGCCGCCTTACAATTTGCCCATCCCGATCAAATCCCCATCGAGTGGTATGCCGAACAAGAAACTCTGTCACAAACTTTTGGCTTTTTGGACGCCACTTTATCTTCACTCCGCGCCCAACTCAATCCCATCGGACAGCGTACCGTGATGGTTGATAAACTTCCACAGTTACAAATGCCCACATTACTCATCTGGGGCGCAGATGATTTAATTTTTCCCAAAACTCAGGCTGAAGCGGCTGTTAAGCATTTACAGCAAGGATATCTCAGCATCATCCCCGATTGCGGTCATATTCCTAATTTGGAACAGCCGGATCGTTTTGTTACAGCAATCGATGAATTTCTTAGCAAAATTTCCTAGCCTTTAAATTTTTAGGGAAAAGGAGTAAAATAATCCTTTTCCCTTTAACTTTTCTCCAACCCACCTGTACACCTGCTAGATTTGATTCTTTATGGCATCGGGTGGAAAAGAAGATCGGGGAAAAAGAAATTAAATACAGCCCAAGTAGAGAAGGCAATTGACACTGAAAGAACAGCCAGAACAGGCGCTAGGGAAAGATAGCGCTGGAAATAACCTGGTTGATTGTTTGCCATGAAAGTTCCTGAAAAATAGTTGTTAAGCATATTTTTAAACTAAGGTAAATAGTTGTACGTCACTCTAGAGGAAGACCGGAAAAAATGTAATATTGAATACAATAGATTGGATTTTGCCTAATGAAAAAATTAGGATCTGGTTGAGTGAGATTGGTGAAAAATCTTTCATTAGGCAGAAGTTAAATAGAGTAGCGATCGCTATTCTCAAAAACAGCAAGCAGGAGTAACATTCATGCAACTGAAGCCAATACAGGATCAAGTTGTTGCGGTTGTAGGAGCGTCAAGCGGGATTGGGCGAGAAACAGCGCTTCAATTCGCCAAAAAGAGAGCAAAGGTTGTTGTCTCCGGTCGCAGTGAGGTGAAACTCGCGTCGCTGGTGGATGAAATTCGTAGCTTTGGCGGCGACGTGACTCCGGTAATAATTGCGGATGTGGCGGAATTTGACCAGGTGAAAGCGATCGCAGATAAAGCGGTAGACGTGTATGGGCGGCTCGATACCTGGGTTCACGTGCCTGCTACGGCAGTGTTTGCCACCTTTGACCAAACCACACCCGAAGAGTTTAAGCGGGTGATTGAGGTCAACTTATTAGGACAAGTCTATGGCGCAATGGCAGCACTCCCTTATCTCAAGCGAGAGGGGCGGGGCGCGTTGATCCATATCTCGTCAATTGAAGGAGTTCGCTCGCTCCCACTCCAAAGTTCTTATGGTGCTGCAAAACATGGAATTGAAGGATTTCTAGAATCCCTGCGAGTTGAATTGCAGCATGAAAAAATTCCGATTAGCGTCACCAGCATTAGACCTGCGGTGATTAATACACCTTTTTGGGACAACGCCAAGACGCGATTAGGCGTACAGCCCGCCGGGATACCGCCCTACTACGATCCTAGATTGGTTGCGGATGCAATTCTCTACACAGCAACCCATCCCACCCGCGATTTCTTCGTTGGTGATTCTGCCAGAATGTTAGATTTCTTACAGAAACTTTCGCCTTCCCTCGTGGATGCTTTGTTGGTCCAAGTTGGCTTTCCGCTTCAGCGCACCCAAGAGCCAAAATCTGAGTCCGATTCAAACAATCTATACGACCCTGTGTTGAATGATACCAGAGTGGACGGAGATTTTAGTCAGAGCGTTGTCCCCAGTATTTTGGATTGGGTGGATAAGAATCCTGCCCTAAAGTGGGGAGCGATCGCCAGCGTTGCATTCGCATTGGCTCTGACTCAGGGAATGAGGAATAACTCTTAATAGACTTCAACCATATTTCTTGTGGGATAGGCGTCCCGCCTGTCTTTGAGATTCTATTTTGGAGAAGTCTAATGTACAATTTTCTGCAAACCCCACAACTCGGATATACCCGCGAATTCAACCATAAACTATTTCAAAGTTTAGAGGCATGGTTTAACTTCCAGCAAGCCAGTTTTGATTATCAGCTGGTGCTGTTAGAAATTTGGCTCAAAACCATTGAGGAATTTCTGCGGGCGTTAATATCCCTAACTGAAAAAGGGGAAACGATTCAGCATTGGCAGCAACTTTTACAAGTTTGGAGCCAACTTTTCGATCGCACTTTTGCCCAAACATTTCAATCAGAACAAGCGCTTCAGGCGCGGGGAAAGTTTTTGCAAGCAGCCCTCACCTTTAGAGGGCAGCAACAACAATTGCTCGAAGTGTTTCTCAAGTGGAACGATCTGCCCACTCGCAGCGAATTAGACGAAATTCACCAAAGCGTTTATCAGTTGCGTAAGGAAGTCAAAAGTCTCAAGAAAGCATTTGCAGAGGTTGAGGAAAAATTATGAAAAACTTAGCATTTTGGAAGTCTGTGTTTTTGACCAAATCTATCATTACCTGTGCAGAAGGCGCGGCATTATTCTTCGCGGATTCCTGGATACGCAATCTTCTGAATGCTCAGCCGCTAGTCAACGTTGAATACTCACAACTGTTTTTTGGATTGGTATTTTTCATTGGGGTTGCCTACTGGTGGGTTGCCAATGATATTTCTAACAATCACGGTATTATTAAATTCGGAATTTGCGCCCAATCTTTTGTTTTTGCTATCCTGGCATATCATACCGCGATCGGAACTATTCACCCACTTTATCTAATTCCAGGGATTATTGACCTGATTTTTGCAATTTTATATAGCGTGTTTCTGTTTTTATACTCGTACAAGCAAGCTGAACCAGCCCTGGAGTAAGAATTTGTGCAATTACCATTAATTAAAGACTTGGAATTGATGGAAAAACTAATCAAAGGTGCTGGAATATTCGGCAGTCTGCGCGAGGAAGACATTCAAGTTGGGGTAACTCCTAAAGCAGCAATCTATCAAGAAGATAAGGTGACGCTGTATCGCTTCGCGCCCCAGATTGAAGATGCGCCGAACATTCCTGTTTTAATCGTTTATGCGTTGGTGAATCGCCCGTATATTGTGGATTTGCAACACGAGCGATCGCTAGTTGCCAATCTGCTAAAACTCGGTTTGGATGTTTATCTGATTGACTGGGGAAATCCAAGTCGCGCCGATCGCTGGCTGACGTTAGATGATTATATCAACGGTTATCTGAATAACTGCGTGGATTTTTTATGCGATCGCTTGAACGCAAATCAAATCAACCTGTTAGGAATTTGTCAGGGAGGAACCTTTAGTCTTTGCTACAGCGCCCTCTATCCCCAGAAAGTGAAAACCTTGATCGCAATGGTGACTCCGGTTGATTTTCACGTTAGAGAGGGTTTGTTAAATCTCTGGGCTGGATGCACATTAAACACACCAGCGTTTGATGTGGATTTGATGGTGGATACCCTGGGTAACATTCCCGGTGAATTTCTCAATTTAGAGTTTTTGATGCTCAAACCATTTCAGCTAGGGGTGGAAAAGTATATTAAATTAGCAGAAATTGCCGATAATGAAGACAAACTTTTAAACTTTCTGCGGATGGAAAAGTGGATTTTTGATAGCCCGGATCATCCTGGGGAAATTTACCGCCAGTTCATCAAAGACTTTTACCAAGACAACAAATTGATTCAGGGATTAATTGATATAGGTGGTAGGCGAGTAAATTTGCAAGATATTCGCATCCCCGTTTTAAATATTTATGCCCAACAGGATCATCTCGTTTTGCCTCAATCTTCGATGGCACTAAAACAATACATTGGTAGCGAAGATTATACAGAGCGATCGTTTCCCACCGGGCATATAGGGATGTATGTCAGCAGCAAAGTACAGCGAGATTTACCCCCAGCGATCGCCAATTGGTTAAAAGCACGAGTTATAGCCAAGGGCTAGAGCCTCCTTAGTAAGATATTCTTATATTGAAGCCCGCAGGCTGTCAAGCGCAAAAGCCGATAAACTGCACAATGCGCGATCGCTTCTAACAAGGTCGCCAACAATTCCACAGCAAGCTAGGGAATATAGATAGCTATTAACCAAATAATTGAATTAACAACCAACAGAAATGTGTAAAATATATAGATAGATGGAGCGCGTAAAGCTTTCCACAGAGATGCTCCCTTAACTGTCTTTAAACCCTGTAATGGATAGACAAGACCTTCAGGAATTGATTGGCGAGCAAAACTTTCATCTAATGCGTCTTGATTATTCAGGTATTGGACTATGGCACTCGCCCTATTGATACAGTAATATTGCACCCTCCAGTACGTCGCTTCCAAATACCAGAAACCAAAAACAATGACATAGCCAACCGGAATAATTAAATCAACTTTGAGTGTAAAAGCCCAACCGATTAAAGCAACCCATAAGGTAATTGCAGCCGTTTTTAATTGCAAAATAATAGTCGTAAAAGCTGCAATCTTTTTCTCTAGTTCTTCTGCCCCTTTTTGCAGCATCGCGAGTTGAAATTCAAATCTATCCATATCAAATTGCTAATTTTGGGCGCTGTATCTAAGATAGACTAATATTCCTTTCGCCAAATCCAAATGGTTGATTTTCCCGACGTTGAGCAATTCTGGCGATCGCCCCCAGAACCGATAAACCAAATTCTCGATACTCCCCCGTCTCCAATTGCCTGGATCTGTCCCAATCTGCAATGGTTGGTAGAGTTAGAACAACCCGAACTACCGCCGATTTCCCTTTTAGCAGAACCAGAGGTAGCTGTAGCAGGATTTCGCCTCAATCCTCAAACTAATGGCCCTGCGCGCCATAACGCCTATCGCAGTATAAAAATCAGACCGCTCGAGTCAAATACCCCGAAAGTGGTAGATTTGCCACCAAATGCCAAAATTGGCTTTCTCCGGTCGTCGCCCGATGGTAATAAACTCGCGTTTACGTTGACTCAAGCTAATGGGTTAGAATTATGGGTTATGGATCTAGCAGAAGGCATTCCCCGTCGCTTGACCGATGCAGTTTTGAACGCCGCTTATGGTAGACCTTTTCGTTGGTTGTCGAATGAATCGCTGCTTTGCAAGTTTATTGATAGCGATCGCGGCAATCCTCCCCTACAGTCTCCCATTCCTGCTGGCCCGATCGTTCAAGAAAATTTGGGGCGCAAGTCTCCCAATCGCACCTACACCAATTTGCTCAAAAATCCCCACGATGAAGCTTTATTTGAATATTACGTAACTTCCAGTTTGGTAGAAGTAACATTAGATGGGCGCTGTACCACTTTGGTCGAACCTTGTTTGATCGATGAAGCTAGACCTTCTCCCGATGGGAATTTTATTTTACTCACCACTCTGCACAGACCGTTTTCTTACCAACTGCCATCCTCTTTCTTTCCTCATCGGATAGAAGTATGCGATCGCACTGGAAAAATTATCCATCAAGTCGCGGACATACCCCTCGCCGATAATCTTTCTACCAAATTTGACGCCGTGCCAACAGGTCCGAGGCGAGTTGGATGGAGAAGCGATCGCAGAGCTACCCTATTTTGGATTGAAGCATTAGATGAAGGCGATCCAACTTTAGAAGTCCCCTACCGCGATGCCTTATTTGAACTCGACGCCCCGTTTACAGATACTCCCAAACTCCTCTGGAAATCCGAATATCGCTTCCGAGGCATTTCTTGGGGGCGAGAAGATGTCGCCTTGGTCTGGGAACGCTGGTACGATAATCGCAAATCCCGTATCTGGCGCATTTATCCCAACGCACCCGCAACGCCCCCAAAATTGCTAGTAGACCGCAGTTTTGAAGACAACTACACAGATCCGGGGTCGCCAATAACCACTTTAAATCAATACAGACGCAACGTTTTGCGCTTCACTCCCGATGGTAAGGCAATTTATCTGAGCGGGCGAGGCGCGTCGCCAGAAGGCGTTTATCCCTTTCTCGATTCTATGGATGTGGAGACGGGACAAACTCAACGTCTGTGGCAGTGTCTTGACCCTTATTTTGAGTCAGTCTTTGACTTACTCGATGACGACACGATGCTGACTTCTCGTCAATCCCAAACTGAACCTCCTAACTTATTCCTGCGAAACCGCAAAGATAACCAAACCGTCCAACTCACTTTTTATCCCGATCCCGCACCCCAATTTGCAGACGTTCGTAAAGAAATCGTACAGTACCAACGCGCAGACGGCGTGGACTTATCTGCTAGACTTTACCTACCTGCGGGATACGACCCCACCCGCGACGGCACTTTGCCCACGGTGTTTTGGGTGTATCCAGAAGAATTCAAAAATCGAGAACTTGCAGGTCAGGTAACAAAAGCTGAAAATACCTTCAGTCGTCCCCATCGCACCTCGGTTTTGTTCCTCCTAACCCAGGGATATGCCGTTTTAGACAATCCCAGCTTGCCGATTATTGGCGAAGGCGATGCCGAACCCAACGATACTTACGTAGAACAATTAATCGCCGGGGCGCAAGCAGCAGTAGATTATGTAGTCGGGCGCGGCATTGCCGACCCGGATAGATTATGTATCGGCGGACACTCTTACGGAGCGTTTACCACCGTAAATTTACTGGCACATACAGACTTGTTTCGTGCCGGAATTGCTAAAAGTGGCGCTTACAACCGCAGCCTGACGCCGTTTGGGTTTCAGGGAGAACAGCGCAATTTTTGGGAAGCGAGCGAAACTTATATTCGCATGTCTCCATTTACACATGCGGAGAAAGTGAAAGCGCCCCTGTTGTTGATTCACGGGGAGAATGATAGCAATCCCGGCACATATCCATTGCAAACAGAACGACTGTATGAAGCGTTGAAAGGATTGGGGGCAGTTGTGCGCTGGGTAGTATTGCCGTTGGAAGATCACGGATATCGTTCCCGGGAAGGGGTGGGACAGGTATTGTGGGAGATGGTGAATTGGTGCGATCGCTATCTGACTCGTAGCTAATTGCTAATTGCTCATTGCTAATTGCTAATTGCTCATTGCTAATTGCTCATAGGAATATTTTCCGCATCTACCATTAGCCATTAGCCATTAGCCATTAGCGATTAGCCATTAGCCGTAGGGGAAGAGAGCATTTGCGCTGTTATCTTGTCGGTAAATCTGAAATATTTTTACGCAAATGCTAATGCCTTGGGCACGCTGCGCGAACGCCCTTACACGCCATTAGCGATTAGCCATTAGCGATTAGCCATTAGCGATTAGCACCAATTATTCTGGCAGCAGAACGGTATCGATAGCGTGGATGACGCCGTTATCTGCTGCTAAATCTGGGGTAATTACTTTGGCGTTACCCACCTTCAAGTTGCCTTCCGAGGCGTCTATTTTGAGTTTAGAGCCTTCAACGGTGGTTACAGAATTAAGTTTAATCAGATCCGATGCGATCGCGCGATCAGAGACAACGTGATACGTAAGAATCTGCTTCAGTGCCGGAATATCCCCCAGCAGCGAGTCGATTGTACCAGCAGGAAGCTTCCCAAATGCCTCATCCGTTGGCGCAAAAACCGTAAACGAACCAGGACTTTTCAGCGTGTCTACCAAACCAGCAGCTTGAATCGCCCTCACCAGAGTCTGGAAAGAACCAGCATTAACTGCGGTATCTACGATATCAGCCATGTGTTTTCCCAACGCTCTTATTAAGAGATTACAGCAATTTTCCCCAAACCGGATCGGTATTGTACCGAAGATGGATGCGATCGCAGCTTGTGACAACGATCGTATTTATGTGTTTTCACGGCATCTATTCCCCTGACACACCCAAGTTAGAGCAATAAGCAAGTTCTCTGTATTGCTTACTGATTTTCGGAAAATACCCAATAAAATCTCAACAGTAAATTCAAAAAATCAAGCGGATTTACCCTTTCTTTCTTCACAGTCAATTTTTTATGCTTAAAACCAGGAACGGAAAAATCGACTGAACCAAAAGGAAGTGAAATCCACTATGAAAACCTCTCTAATCAAAGTTTTATTCGGAGCAACTGCTACTGCTGTTAGTTTAATTTCTATGACTGGGAGCGCCAATGCTCTGACTTTAAGTAGAGCCACCCTCTCCATCGGTTTTGAGTGCAATAATGACGTAGCGACGCTGATAGTTGGAAACAACCCCAGAAGTCAATGGCAGTATGTTGACGACACTGTGGGAGACGGTCTTGGCGGTCTGCGCTATGAACTTTATGGCATGGGTTTCATGGAAGATGCAAATCACGTCTATTTCGCCATCAACACCCATGACATGCCTTTGAATGCAGGTCGGGATAACTTCAACCGCAATGGCACGGTTTCTTCTTACAACATTGGATGGACCGATTTGTTAATCAACACCACAGGTCGCAACTTAGCAGACGCTCAGGGTAACCTATTCGGCATTCACTTTGGTGCCAATAGTGCAGGAGTTTCTCAAGTCGGTCTTTACGGTAATGTAACTGCGACGAGTGTAGCAGGAGTGCATACCGGGGGCGTTCACGAGTATCTGACTGGTGTAGTTAGGAATTTTGAACAGTCTCGGTCTATCCCAACCTTTGAGCAGCACATCGCTCAGCAATCCCAGAATATACGGAACGCCTATCAGCAGCAGAATTG
>DNGJ01000323.1:0-3852 GCA_003486305.1 Cyanobacteria bacterium UBA11371 | reverse complement strand
TATCAGCAGCAGAATTGGAATTTACAGCAATACCTGAGTACGCGCCCCCAGAGCGAACAAAACGCCTATCAGCAAGCCAGCGAGCGGGTTAATTGGACTGTGCAGGATTACCTGAGTACTCAATCCGCAACTGTCCAGCAAAACTACGAGCGCGGCGATTCAACAACAGTCAACCGTGTAAACCGCGAACACTCTCAGGCGGTTACTAATGCTCGCAATACAATCGAAACCACAACTAACCGCTACAACTCGTTTATTACCAGCGCTCGCAATACCGTCAACAACACAACTAACCGCTACAACTCGTTTATTACCAGCGCTCGCAATACCGTCAACAACACAACTAACAACTACAACACGTTTATTAACAACGCTCGCAATACCGTCAACAGCGCTCGTACCGGCTACGACCGGATTGTTGCAGATGCTACTCGCGTGAATAACTTTAACAACACCTTATTTGGTAGCTTATCTCGCGACCAAGGTCTGGCTTACTTTGACCCACGGGGTTCCCACGTCATTCAATCTGGGACGTTTCTCAGCAATATTGAAATGCTGACCCTCGAACAGTTGCGTCAGGTTGGCTACAATACCACCCGCTTCCAAGGTGGTCAAACCGTTGCGTTTCGCCTTTCTCGCTCGTACTTTGGTTCCGAACAAGCTCAACAAGTCCCCGAACCTACAACTATTCTTGGTTTAGCCTCGATTGGTTTGGCTTTGGCGAGTGGAAAGCTGCGTAAGCGTACAGTCGCCGAGTAATCTCGAATCAACTTAAATCCTACAATCCCGGTTTTTTTAACAATATCTGCGCCATCTTCGTCAAACGCCCCCAGCCCCCCCCAGGCTAAAGCCTGGGGCTATACAAACAAAGCCCGCCTGCGCGGGCTGAAATCCAAAGCCCTTGTCTTGCGGGCTTTGTTTGTGTAGCGATACCATGCGCGGGTATCGGCTTTTTGGCGAAGGTATTATTTGAGCAACCAGGATTTTTTATGCAAGTCTCTAGGATTGCGCCGCCACCAACGCAGGCATCAATACAGCATCGATCGCATGGATAACGCCGTTATCGGCTAGGATATCTTGTTGCAGCACCAAGGCATCATTCACCCGCACCCCATCGGAATTATCAATCGCCAGCACCGAACCTTCAAACGTGGGCGCTTCGTCGATTTGAATCAAGTCATCCGACCGCACATCCCCTGAAACGACATGATAGGTCAATACTCGCTTCAGCTTGGGAAGATTATCCAACAAATCAGCGATCTCGTGGGCGGGTATTTTGGCAAACGCTTCGTCAGTTGGTGCAAATACAGTGTAAGGCCCAGGACTTTTGAGAATATCTAACAAACCCGCCGCTTCCAACACCGTCATCAACGTTTTAAAAGTACCAGCATTGCTAGCAGTCTCTACAATATCAGCCATGAGTTTTCCCAAATTTTTATCGCATCTTGTTAACGAATACAAGCGGGAAAACTCTACGCGCATCCCTCTAAAGTTAGCTACTATAGCGAATTCCGCGCTGATGTAACTGCTCGATGAAAAATTCTTCTAAAGATGGACGGGCAAGATTTAAAGCGATTATTTTAGCATCTATCTGAGGGAGGATATTGATAAAATCTTGTGGTTCTCCCGGTAAAATTCCTTGCCAATAATTATTTTCGAGTTCTAAATTTTGTATCCATTTTTTGAGCATCTCGATATTGCCGCCCTTGCCTTTAACGTGGTAGGTGTTGGTAGTACCCAGGAGTCGATCTAAAGAACCGATGGTGAGGAGTTCGCCTTGGGCGAGGATAGCGATGCGATCGCATATCTTCTCCACATCCGATAAAATGTGGCTGTTGAAGAAAATCGTCTTCCCCTGGGCTTTCAGGGATAAAATTATCTCCCGAATCTGATATCTCCCCATCGGGTCTAAACCCGACATCGGTTCATCCAGAAATACCACATCCGGGTCGTTAATCAACGCCTGAGCCATCCCAATCCGCTGTACCATCCCTTTAGAATACTGTCGCAGTTGCTTTTTCTTCGCCGCCGACTGAGCAAGTCCCACCAAATCCAACAACTGGGGGATGCGCTGACGCTGCACCGAAGCGGGTATTTGAAACAACCCAGCAGTAAACTGCAACAACTCCCATCCCGTCAAAAAATCGTAGTAATAAGCATTTTCCGGTAAATATCCTACCCGTTGTTTAACCTTGCGATCGCCCAACGGTTCCCCCAACAACATCCCCCGTCCCGCCGTCGGACGCACAATCCCCAGCAAAGTCTTCAACAGAGTAGTTTTCCCCGCCCCATTTGGTCCCAACAAACCAAACGTTTCCCCGCGATACACGCTCAGAGTACACTGCTTCAAAGATTCGACTTTTTGGTTCAACCAAAACCCCGTTCGATAAGTTTTACCCAACTCATAAGTTTGCACCACAGGTTGACCTTCCCCTGCGATCGCTGCATCTTGTGAAGCTGCGGCAGAACTCATAGAACCTCACCCAAAGGATACTTACCATTTTGGCATAAATCTACCAAAACTCTCTGTACACCTCTTCCTGGAGCGTCCTGGAGCGTCCTGGAGCGGTTCATTCTTCTTCTTGGCGTACTTGGCGTCTTGGCGGTTCATTTTCCAATTGCCAATAAAACTTTCTCTACCGTTGCATTAGGTTCTAAAAACGAAAACAAATGCTTATAACGCAATCTCCCATCTTTATCTAACACAAACTGACCAGGTAAAGGCGCACCCAATGCCTGACCCACCTCATAATCGCGAAAACTTTTACAACTAGGGTCGATCAACAAAGGCATTTTCAACCCCAAATCTTCGACAACTTTTTCGCTTTGCTGTTTATCAGTACTCGCAATCATCAAAACTTCTACCCCCCGCTGGGTAAACTCCTCATACTTTCGATTCAGATCGATAATGTGGGGGTAGCACAAAGGGCAATATTGTTTTTCTGTAAAAATGCGAGTAAACGCCAGTACAACGGGTTGCTGACCTCGATAATTTGATAATTTAACTAATTTTCCGCGAGTAATATCAGGCAATTCAAAATCGGGGGTTCTTTCCCCTATTTTCAAACTATTAGTAGCCGGAATCGGCAAAAAATTGCGGAAAAACCGCTCATTTACTAAACCGCTAAAATCTGTCGAAGTCAGCATAATAGGTAATGGGTAATGGGTAATGGGTAATGGGTAATAGGTAATTATCGATAAACCATGACCAATTACCTATTACCAATTAGCAATTACCTAAACAGCAGAGAAGTAAACTTTGGACTTGACTGGATCGGGAGTCATAGTCTTGTCACCGGGTTGCCAACCAGCGGGACAAACTTCATCGGGGTGAGATTGAACGTATTGAATTGCCTTCAGAGTCCGCAGAGTTTCATCAACGCTGCGACCAAACGACAGGTTATTGATCGTAGCGTGTTGAATAACCCCTTCTTTGTCGATCAGAAACAGACCGCGCAAAGACACGCCTGCATCGGGGTCGAGGACGTTGTAAGCGGCGCTGATTTCTTTCTTAATATCCGAAACCAGAGGATAAACCACATCGCCAACGCCGCCTTCTTTGCGGTCGGTTTGAATCCAGGCGAGGTGAGAAAATTCGCTGTCAACGGAGACGCCCAGGATTTCGGTGTTGATGGCTTTGAATTCTTCGTAGCGATCGCTAAACGCTGTAATCTCGGTCGGGCAAACAAACGTAAAGTCCAACGGATAGAAGAACAGCACTACGTACTTGCCGCGATAGTCCGACAGTTTAATCGTCTTGAATTCTTGATCGAGTACAGCGGTTGCAGTAAAGTCAGGTGCGGGTTGACCCACTCGCAGGCATCCTTCCGAACTGTAACTTAGGGGCATGAA
>DNGJ01000322.1:4821-22953 GCA_003486305.1 Cyanobacteria bacterium UBA11371 | reverse complement strand
TGGCTGAGCCTGGGAGCGAGTTGGCTCTGCCTCTGACTCGTACCCAGGCTGAGCCTGGGTACGAGGGTAGGGAGGCTCTGCCGACCGCTGGTGAAAAAACTATTACTTACTCAAAAGTTATCGATTTAAGTCATATCATTGAACCGGATATTCCTCAATGGCCTGGTGACCCAAAAGTCGAATTTGAAACTATTGCAGAAATCGATAAAGATGGCTATTATTTGCGGCGGTTTTCCCTTGGCGAACATAGTGCAACTCATATCAATGCACCCAATAGTTTTCACGCTAATGGTGTTGGAATTGATGCCTATTCTGCTGAGTCTTTAGTTGTTCCGGCGGTAGTTATCGATATCCGCGCAAAAACGATGGTTGATGCGGATTATGAGTTAGCGATCGCAGATATCCTATCCTGGGAACAACTATACGGTCAAATTACCCCGGAAAGCGTGGTGCTATTATATACAGGCTGGCTACAAAAGTGGTCTGATAGCGAAGCTTTTTTAAACCAAGATGCTGAGGGAAACCTTCATTTTCCAGGGTTTAGCAGCGAGGCGACGCAATTTTTGGTGCGATCGCGTCAAATAGCCGGTGTTGGAATTGATACACATGGCGTCGATGCGGGTTTGAATGCAACATTTGCCACCAACCGCCAAGTACTGGAAAAACCTCGCATTGTATTGGAAAATTTGACTAATTTAGATCAACTGCCACCAAAAGGCACTACTTTGGTAATTGGTGTCCTGCGCCTGAAAGCTGGTTCGGGTTCTCCCGCTGCTGTAATTGCCTTATTGGACGCTAAAGCGCAACTAGGAACAAGATGACTAAAAAATTAGGTGCTATTGTCCTAAGTTTGATTCTTCTATTGGCGTTACTATTTAACCCCGGTTACGCTATTGCAGATACTAATGCTATTTATCAACAGCGAGTTAAGCATAGTACTGATGGCATTGGCAAGTTGTACATGAATCGAGAAATTGCTAAAGTCATGGGACACCAGGTAGCCGGGTGGTTAGAAAGACCGACGCGAGGGTTTGAAGAACGCCCCAGACTTGTCATCGAGGCACTGAATTTACAGCCGACGGATATAGTGGCAGATATCGGCGCAGGAACGGGTTATTTTAGCTTTCGCATTGCATCTTTAGTACCGCAAGGAAAGGTACTCGCCGTTGATATTCAGCCGGAAATGCTCGATATTCTTGACTCGTTAAAACAAGAGAAAAATATTACCAACGTCGAGTCAATTTTAGGCAGCGTTACTTCTCCCAATCTCCCCCCCGATACGATTGACTTGGCATTCATGGTCGATGCTTATCACGAATTTGAATATCCGTTTGAGATGATGTCAGAAATAGTCAAGGCGCTGAAACCAGGCGGACGAGTTATTTTAGTCGAATATCGCGGTGAAAATCCTTTTATCCCCATTAAAGCGCTGCATAAAATGACTCAGAGGCAAGTAAAAAAAGAAATGTCAGCAGTAGGTTTAGTTTGGAAAGAAACGCAAGAGTTTTTACCGCAGCAGCATTTCATGGTATTTCAGAAAAAGCTAATGGCTAATGGCTAATGGGTAATTGGTAATTGGTAATAGTCAGAAGCCTTTAACAAGTAGGGGCGGGTTTTACAGACATCCTATATAAACCCGCACCTCACCCTCGACAATTAGCAGTAGGGGCGAAGCATTCGCGTAGAAGTATTTGGCATCACCCAAGAAAATAACAGCGCGAATGCTTCGCCCTTACAGGCAATTACCAATTACCAATTACCAATTAGCAATTAGCAATTAGCAATTAGCAATTAATCAAGCCAAACCTAGCACTTTTCGCAGCAACATTTGATCTTCAAATTTGGCAGATAAGCGCCCTTTTTCTAAGTCCCGCACCCAACTTTGGCTTTTGCCTGTGAGTTTGG
Organism: Cyanobacteria bacterium UBA11371; assembly: GCA_003486305.1. Classification (GTDB taxonomy): domain Bacteria; phylum Cyanobacteriota; class Cyanobacteriia; order Cyanobacteriales; family Aerosakkonemataceae; genus Microseira. The sequence continues at coordinate 21,048 of DNGJ01000322.1, read as the reverse complement.
CTAAGTCTCGCTGACTGATGCCTTGATTTTTTCGGGCTATCATGATTTGTTCGGCTAAAAGAACTGAGCGATCTTTTGACTTGGTTTTTTTGTTGCTAGGGTTTCGTTTCTTTTTCTCGCCCTCTCCTGTGTATTCCCAGTCAGGTGGAATTTCAAAACACGAAATGCGGGCATTCATTAACAAATTCCACTTGCCGCGAGGTCCGGCATCGGTGATGCGCGTGTCGTTATTGGCATCGTTAATCCAGAAGTCTAAGGCGTCGTCGCCATCCTCTGGAAGTTCGCCTAATTTTGCCCAGAGGGGTTGTATTTCTGGGGGATAAGTAACGGGATCGAATACGGGTTTTAAGCCGTGGTTATGAAGGCATTCTAAATCGCTTTCAAACGCCCGCAATAACCGCTTGCGTTCTTCACGTCTTTGCGAGGCTAAGGCGACTTTTTCTTCGCCATAGGCTATTCGCATTAAAGTTGGGACGGTGATGCGCTGTTCTTTGCCCATTTTGGTTTTAAATAGCAGCCACAACATCATGCGGGCGGCACCTTCATGTTGTTGCCAAATGCTCATGACGTTGGTTAAAAGCGATTTGGGCAAGACGCCATACTGATAAAAAGCGGTTTGCTCTTTACACGCTTGTTTGTTCAAGAAATACTGCGCCCAAATACCAGGCCGAACTTTGAAAGTTAAGCCGATTAGATGTTTGCATCCCAAGTCGTCGGCTTGGAAGTGGTATTGAATTTCTACTAGGTGCCACAGGTGATTTGGCGAGGTTGAGAATTGGTTGATTTTACCTTGTTTGGGCCAATGAATTTCACCTGTAATTAGGCAAGGTTGTTCGGCTAGTTCTCGGATTAGGGATAGTTTGAAGGATTTGCTTAAGTCCTTGCGTTTATCCAATCCTAGATATTCTTCGATTTGGCGATCGCTAATCAAAAATTCCTGCTCCCACGGCTTTTCCAGGGCGGTAGCGTGGGCGGCGTAGATCAGGTGCATACACGCAGCCCTGATATCGAGCGATTCTATCTCTAACACGGCTTTTTCACCGCACAGGGGGGGCGTATCGTTGGCGATGCTATCGGTAATCCGGTATGCGATCGCTCCTCGACCTCCATTCACTTCCCGCTCGTAATATGGCGCCCCCGCTTCATCCACCTTCCAAGCTAGCGATTGTCGCTGCGCCAAAAGGTTGCAAAGTTCCCATATCACCATCGCCGACGCAAAGGGATTATTTTTCCCATTCGCAAATAGATTGGCACTTGTTATTGGTCTAGCTTCCGCTTTATATCGTCCCTTTTTTGGCTCCGATGGTACCGGACATTCAATTGGACAAAACGCCAAACATTGAGGTTCGGAATCATACCCCTCGCAGTTGTTACAAAGACTAGCATCTATCCAATATTCTTCGCCGCCTTCTACTTTGATTGCACCCGTAGGACAATGGGTACGGCAGCTATCACAACCTAAACAGCAGCCAGGTATTTTGTAAGCCATACTCCAATCTTTTCCCTTGCTAATTCCAATTTTGCAAGCTTGTTTCCAGTCTCCCTCCGATTTGCTTACCTTAAATGGTAAGCTTCTGCACGGCTAAAATTTTAGTTTTTGCCGTACAGCTCCATGCCTTCCTTGTAAAACCCTGACATCGTTGTTAGGGGTTGGTCTAGGTTTTTCACCTAAACGGTTATTGAGAATTTTTCTAAAAGTACTAAAGCATTTTTATCTTTTCTGTTCGCGCTAAGCTATTTAATACTATTTTTATTGCTCGTATTTCTGTTCACTACGAGCATGTTTACATAACTTTAATTTTACGTAATAAATATTCTCTCAATCTTTTGATTTTTTTAATATTTTTTTTGGCAGGTTTATAGGAAGGATTATAACAGGAAAAGAAAATTAAAATATAAAAAAATGATTGAAAAATGAAATCGGTAAGATTTGGGTTAGTTTTGCTCTAAAATGACAATCATGTCTTGTTTCGATGCTAGTGCGATCGCTTCTATCCAATTCCTCCAGCGCCAAGCGGCGTCCCTGTTGCTGTACCAGTCGGTTCTCTTCGGGGAAGTCGGTGGCAGCTTTCTCGATTTATTGCAAACCCTGCGACACCGAGATCGAGATGGATTGAGTTATCTTCAAGCTTACGGTCGCTGGTTTAAAGCTGCTGCGGCGGTGCGTCAAAGCTGGCAAGATTATCTGATTATGCAAATTCTTCTCAACGATAATCCTTTTACCCAACAAGTCCAGCAAACCGATTTAGAAAATTTACCACCCGCTTTAGTCGCCGCAGCGCAGCAGGATCTGCAAGCTTTGCAAAGTCTCTACGAATGCAGCGGGACTCAACTTAGTCATTGGGTACAAGAAGCATCGGGAATGCCTTTAGCACCCGTCGCCTGGTATCAGGAACAAGATACGACAACCATACCATCCCAAGAAGAAATAAAAATAATCAACTCGCTGCAACAATTGGAAAATTGGGCAGATGGATTGGAAGATTTAGCCGCTTATTACCGACAGTGCGGCACGGGTCGATTTGCCAAGTATCGCGCGTTGCGCTGGGTGTCGGGACAGTTGGTAGGCATCCCGCACCCCGATCCGGTACAGTTAACCGAGTTATTCGCTTACGAGTCTCAGCGAAATGCGCTGTTGAAAAATACCGAGTTTTTACTCGCAGGATATCCCGCTTTGCACGTATTGCTTTATGGTAGTCGCGGGTCGGGTAAATCTTCTTTGGTGAAAGGGTTATTGAATCAGTATGGATCTCGCAATCTCCGTTTAATCGAAGTTGCCAAATCTGATTTGAAAGATTTACCGCAAATTGTGGAATCGTTGCGGGGCGTTCCCCAGAAATTTATTATTTTTGTCGATGACCTGAGTTTTGAAGAAGATGACGATGCGTTTAAAGCTTTAAAAGTGGTTTTAGAAGGCGGCGTCACCGCGCGTCCGCAAAATGTGGTGGTGTATGCAACTTCTAATCGGCGGCATTTGATTCGCGAGTTTTTTGACGATCGACCCCGCCCCAGCGATCGCGAAGAAATCCACGCCTGGGATACGATGCAGGAGAAACTTTCGTTTAGCGATCGCTTCGGTTTAACCCTCACCTTTGAACCCGCAGATCAAAACGCCTATTTAACCATTGTCCGCAATTTAGCAGCCCTTGCAGGAATTAATCTTACGCAAGAAGATTTAGACGCCCGTGCCTTACAATGGGCAACCCGCCATAACGGTCGATCTGGAAGAACGGCGCGACAATTTGTTGATTTTCTTAAAGCAGATTTGGTAATGGGTAATGGGTAATTGTCAAAATTTTATTACACTTTATCGAATTAGCAATTAGCTATTACCAATTACCACTGCCCCAATTTATAATATCATGTCCTTTAGCAAAGGTAGTGCCAGTGTTTTTGACAGGTGTAGGGGCGGGTTTTACGAGCGATCGTTGCTATCAACGCAAAGGATAAATAAACCCGCCCCGGTTTAGGCTACCGATGCAAACGGACACGATATAACTAGCAATTTGAGTTAATATTGAGAAGATTGTTACAAAAAGAGGAAATTACAATGGGCTTATTCGATAAAATCAGCGGGGGTCGCCGGTCAAGCCAAACCACTCTGGGACCTGCCGAAGCATTTGCTGCGATCGCATTAGTTGCCGTAGCCGCAGACGGTTATATGACCGATTCTGAGGCACAAGCTGTTAGCACCACTTTATCTCGAATGCAGCTTTTCAGAAGTTACCCCGGCGACGTGATGCGAAAGATGATCGACCGACTGTTGAGTATTCTACAACGGGACGGTGTTGAAGTGCTATTTAATGCGGCAATAGCTACACTTCCAGAAGATTTAAAAGAAACAGCATTTGCCGTAGCAACAGATATCGTTTTATCTGACGGCGAAGTTACCGATGAGGAAGAAAAACTTTTGAACGATCTCTGTAGGCTTTTAGAGATACCAGAAGAAACAGCGATCAAAATTGTAGATGTGATGCTGATAAAAAACAAAGGTTAGATGTTTTTTGGTGAGAGCGATCGCTCCCGGTGGGCATTCCCCACCTTACCCTCGATCAAACCCCAAGCAAGCTGATCTTTTTCTCAGAGAATGTCGCACCTGCAAAACTTAATAAAAACTTTATAATAATTGACACTAACTAATGTAAAATTAATTTTGTCAACTATCCAAAAATTAAAAACTAACTAGCTTGTTGCCTCTTCTTAAGATTATAACCAGAGCCAAAAACCTAGTCAGTTAAAACCGAGCCAGTCCATCCAGCGCTGCTACTCGCTTGGGAGTGCCTCGTTAGTAATTTGGGCGTAGTTAGCTAGACAATTTAATAGCTTTCTGTCCTTTTCATCTGACGTGTACTTTCTTGGCATTCCTATTCACTATGGATTTAGAGCGCTGTTTTGGTATCGGTAAAACCCATACTGGGAAAAAATCGTTAGTTTTGGTAGTAGATAGCAATATTGACAATTTATTGCTCGTAGAAGAAATACTGAATCCCTGTTGCTGTTCGGTGATGGCTGCTACAGATGGCGAACAAGCTTTAGGCATGGTAGAAAAATATCAGCCAGACTTAATTTTGATTGAGCTGATGCTGCCTAAAATAGATGGCATAAACTTTGTGGAGCATTTGAGGCAGAAAGAAAATAATACTCCTACTATAGCATTGACATCTTTAGTAAATACTAAAGATTTAAAACAAGCTTTACGAGTAGGTTGTAATGGTTACATTAAAAAACCGTTAGAAATTAACGAGTTAGAATCTACTGTTTATCATTACCTGCATCACCAAGTTTCTCCTTTTTGACTTTAGGAATAGATTCGGGATCGCGGACTTCAGGGGTATCGCTTAAAACGGCGATAAACCCAGCGATTTTTTTGTTTAAATCCGAATCGCTCAGCATAGCCACTACTTCTACTCCGGTAACGTCTGCAATGATTTTTTGAAGTAGTGGCTTGATTGCTGCATCTAATTGGGAGCGGAATTCTTTAGCAAATTCTTGCCGTTCGTTGTTGAGCAAAAACTGTTCTGCTGGGATAATAAAATCTTCTATAAAAATCGCAAGCTTTTCATCAAAAAACTGACAAATAATTTTTCCAGGCCGCTGTCCCAAGTTGTCATAATATATAGCTTGTATGCGGTGAATAATAGTTCTCTCTATTTGACTTCGTGTAGGATTTGATTTTTTTTCGGTTGGGTAATTCATTAATTGGCCTATTTTTTGGTAATTAAATATCAGTTATTGTTGGCGATCGCGCGTTATATTCCTGAGAATTTTTCCACAAATTCCTTTTCTTACAAAGAAAGGGTTTAAAGTTTTCAAGTGGCTGGAAAAATCACCTGAATCAAAAGTTTGGGGGAAAGCAGGTGTAACAGATATCTCTATATCTTTATAAAATGAAGCAGTCATAGCCATAATGCCGGTACAACTTATAATACAATTATAGATTTAAGATAGTCTTGGAGTATCTTGTAAATGTCTTTCAGCTATTCGCGCACAATTCGCTTTCAAGATACCGATGCGGCTGGTGTGGTTTACTTCGCTAACGCGCTAGCCATGTGTCACGAAGCTTATGAAGCCTCCATCGCTGCATCGGGAATTAATCTAAAATTATTTTTCAGCAATCAAGAAGCTGCGATTCCGATTGTTCGCGCCAGTGTAGATTTTTTCCATCCTATGTTTTGCGGCGATCGTATAAAAATTCACTTAAGTTCAAAACAATTAACCGCAGAAAAATTTGAAACTGTTTATCAAATTGTTATGGCAGACTCAGAGCAGTTAGTTGCCAAAGCGATTTGCAGGCACGTTTGTATCGATCCTATTGGCAGAACTAAAAAAGAAATACCGGCAGAATTGATACAATGGTTGCACCAATGGGGAGAAACAGAGGATTGAGAGGGTGTTTGAAATGTCTTCGCTCCGCCAGCGCCAGCTTACTCTTGTCGAAGTAATGTAATATAAAATACATTTTAATTCACGATCTAAAAAAAATACAGTGTGCTTATCAATACCAAAAGCTCGGTTATATATCATTTATGAACCTTATAAGGGCCTATCTGTAGACAGATATAAATGATCTATCTATAGCTAGGTTTATAAAACTAGGTTGTAGATAATAATCAAATGGCTATTGCGAATGCCTTGGCAGGGAAATAGGTTATAACAGAAAATTTTTTTTTGCTCCTGTCCGCCTAAATGGTGAATTTAGGTGGGTAAAATGTCAATCGCAAACCATCGATTTGCCGAGGGATAAACCATGCATCTAATTGTCAACATTGTCCTATTGGTAATCGCCCTTGGAATTGGTGTTCCGATTGCGGTGCTTTGGATTGAATGCAGTGCAGCATTGTTACCCGATGGAAGTGAAAAAGGGGATGTGGGCGGGGATCGTCCTCGTGTTGCTGTATTGATTCCAGCGCACAATGAAGCAGAAGATATTCGTGGAACGCTGTTGACAATAATACCACAGTTAACAGAGGTAGACCGGGTGATAGCGATCGCGGATAATTGCACGGATCAAACAGCTGCGATCGCGCGTGCATCTGGTGCTTTAGTAATCGAAAGAATTAATCCCAATTTGAGGGGAAAAGGGTACGCTCTAGATTATGCTCTGCGCTTCATCAAATCAGAGCCACCCGATGTAGTTGTAGTAATCGATGCAGACTGTATCGTTCATCCTGGCACAATCGATCGAATTGCGCGACAAGCAATGGCTTTAAAACGACCTGTGCAAGCAACATATTTGATGAAACAAAAAGACAATCCGGGATTGAAAGATTCGATCTCGATGTTAGCAATCAAGGTGAAGAATTTAGTTCGTTTTCGGGGTTTAAAGCGTCTGGGATGTCCGGTATTGTTAGCAGGATCGGGTATGGCTTTTCCCTGGTCGGCGATTTCGCAAGTTTGTTTAGCTGGTAGTAAAACTGCTGATGATATGCAGTTAGCTGTGGATTTAAGTATCGCTGGATATCCCCCAGCGTTTGCTCAGGAGGCTCAAATAACTGGGCGTTTGATGAAACAGCAAGCCGCCAAAAGTCAAAGGACGCGATGGGAACACGGTCATTTAGAAATTATACTGACACAAGTTCCTTTGTTGCTAAAAGAATCTGTTCGCCAGAGACGCTTTGATTTGTTAGCGATCGCACTAGATTTGTGCATACCTCCACTTTCCCTATTAGTCGTAATCTGGACGGCTGCTATAGGGGGAGCATTATTAGCAGCGGTATTGGAAGGATATTGGATTCCAACCCATTTTTTAGCCATAGAAGGTCTTCTTATTTTTATTTCTATTGTCGGGAGTTGGGCTAAGTTCGGGTACGACGAATTACCCGCTCTAACGCTTTTAGCTGTACCTTTTTACATTCTTTGGAAAATTCCACTTTATCTAGCTTTTCTGATTCAGCCTCAGACAAACTGGACTCGTACAGAGCGAGATATCGTCACTACTCCAGCATTTGGACTCGACAGGCTTTTAACCCGTGTAATTCAAAGGTGACGTATTAGCGCTAATTGCTAATTGCTAATTGCTAATTGCGAGATCTATGATCCATTAGCTATTAGCCCCATTGACAGTTTTTTAAGCTTTTCGCGGTTCACCTTTCCTTGTGCATTGCGGGGCAAACTTTCAACCGGAAACCAATATTTAGGGCGCTTGAATTTGCACAATTTATGCTCAAGCGCTGTTTTTAAAATATCAGTTGAAACTTTGGAATGTTTGGGAATGTAGAGCGCTGTTACGACTTGCCCCCAATGACGATCTGGTAATCCAATTACGCAGACATCTATAACTAAATTAGTTGATTTAATCGCTGCTTCTACTTCAGATGGAAATACATTTTCGCCGCCGGTAACGATCTTGTTACTATTGCGTCCGATAATATGTAAATAACCATTTTCATCAAAATATCCTAAGTCATCTGGTTGAAAAGTTGTGTTTATGTTTTTTTCTTGTGGATAATAGCCGAGAAACAAAGAGTTAGATTTAATCGCAATATTTCCTGTATTTTTTGTATCTAATATTTCGCCTTTAGGGCTGCAAATTGTCACCTCTGCATGGGGTAAAACTTTTCCGCAGCTATTATTACCCTGGAGAAAATCGTCGGGTTTTAGCGTCACAATTTGCGATGCGGTTTCTGTCATGCCGTAGGTAGGTGCTAACCGAATGCGGTATTTTCTTGCGGTTGACAAAAGTTCTGTCCAAGCGGGTGCGCCTCCTAATAATACTGTTTGAAATTCAGCTAACCAATTAGATTTGTGTTGCAGCAGGCGTTGCAGTTGGGTTGGAACTAGGGAAATAAAATATTCCCCAGGGTCGATATTGCTTGTAGTTCCTAATTCTAGGGCTTTAAATGGTAAAATAACTAAACGCCCACCTGTAGTGAAGGATCGCATAAATTGCATTAAACCGCTGACGTGATAAAGCGGCAAGACGCAAAAAGAATTGACTTGTTTTACATCAAAATACTGCTTAAATCCGCTGACGGATGCGATTAAGGTTTCCCAGGTGTGGATGGCAAATCGAATCTTGCCCGAAGATCCTCCTGTGGGAATCAGGATTGGGGAATTGGTAATTGGTAATTGGTAATTGGTAATTGGTAATGGGGTGGGTTTTAGTAACCAATTGGCTGAAACACGAGATATTTCGTTAAAATTGCCCCTACAATTCAATAATTTGCTTTGTGCTTGTGCTTCTTGCCCTAAAATTAGGTCTGGTTGGACTAATTCAAAGACTTGTTGCCATTCGGATTCTACCCAATCGGGGTTACAGAGAAAGATGGGACAATTAACAGCAACGGCGGCGATGAATCCGGCTAAAAATTTGATCGGGTTGCGTTCTGCTAAAATAATTTTGGGCGGCGTGTCGCGATGGGATTTCTGTTTTAAGTGCAAATATAATTCAACAGCTTGTTGGGTAAATTCCCCGCTGTCATAACCGATTAACCAATCTTCATCCACACGCTGTTTTAAATCAATTAAGAGTTGTTCCATAATTGCCAGAGCCAAGTTGCTTCGTCTTCTGCAAAAAAGTGGTTGACGCCAAAACCAATTGCCCGATGGGGGTGAGAAAGTTCTGCGGCAAGTTTTAATGCTGCTTGTCTGCCAATTGCAGTTTCAAATACAGAAGAGAATACTGCATCGATATTGTAGTTTTGGCAAAACTGACGCAAGCGAGAAGGAAAACCGGCGATCGCAGGTTTTACGACAAAGATTCCCCGCCATCCCAATCGATAACAATTTTCCATTTGATTGATCGTGGCTACGGATTCATCTAAAGCGATCGCCGTACAATACCGATTACTTAAATTCACCATGCCGTTGAGTTGGTAATACGGTAAAGGTTGCTCTAAAAATTCGATTTGCCCAATGCGATCGCACTCTTGTAACCATGCATTTGCTTGCTGCCAATTTAACCCCCCATTGGCATCTAATCGCAGTTTGACCGATTTTGGTAATGCCCCAATCAGTTGGTGCAAAATTTCCAATTCCTCTTCAATTGGGGCAACACCTATTTTCCATTTAAACGTGCGATATCCTTGATTGGAGAGACTTTCCCATTGCTGTAACGCGGCTTCTCCAGCTGGTAATAAGCCACTGTAGGCGATTTGAGATGGAAAATCGCCGCCACGAGGCTCTGCCTTCAGCACAAGAGGCAGAGCCTCTTGGATCTCGTTCCCAGGCTCAGCCTGGGAACGAGAGACTGAAGGCTCTGCCTTCAGATCTGCCAAAGCAGATTCAAAGCCAAACTGACAGGCGGGTAAAGAATCTGGGATGGAAAAAATCGTTTCTGCTGTAATTTCCCCTGGTAATTTGCGGCAAAAGTGCAAAGCTTGTTCTAAAGTTTCCGATCCAAACCAGGGAATGGGCGCAATTTCACCCCAGCCACATTTTCCCATATCATCACTCAGGCGAATGATAATACCTTCGCGGGTATCCCAGGTGCCGTGATTTGTAGTCAGACTGCGGGCAAACTGCCGCCCATAAGGACGAAACTGGAAATGATAAGCCATTACATGCCTGGGAGTACAAACCCCAGCCCCAACATTAAACCACTCCAGAAATGCACCGCGACGGCGATAAATTTGCAGTTGCTGACTTTTTCCGGTCGATCGTGATATTGGTTAACGTGGCGCAATAGCTTGATGGTAAAAGGTAAGCTGACGAATAGCAGCAGCGTCCAAACGGGGAACATTCCCAACGCTACAAAAAAGGCAGTTAGGACATAAATGCTACCGCCAAACCACCCCAAAACTTGGGCACCCCTGGCGGTGCCGAGTCGGACGATGGGCGATCGCTTCCCTGCTGCTAAGTCATCCTCGACTTGGTGGAAATGCGAGCAAAACAATATTAAGCTAGTCGCGATTCCCACGATCGCCGAAGCTGCTAAACTCGTGATTGACCAGGTTTGAGCTTGACTGTAGTAAGCTGCCCCTACGCCCAAAGGCCCAAAGGCAATCAAGCAGATAATTTCCCCCAAACCCTGGTAACCTAAACGAAAGGGCGGCCCTTGGTAGCTGTATCCTAAAGCACAGCACAACAGTATCAACCCGATTACTGTTAAGTCTTGTTGCAAGTAAGCGATCGCTACTATTCCCAAGATAGCGATCGCTAAAAACAGATTCGCCAAGAAGAAAATTAAAGATTTGTTTCCCGTTAAATTCACCAGGGAATGGGCTTTATTTTTATCTATCCCGGTTTCGGAATCAAATACATCGTTGCTGAGATTCAGCCATGCAATAATTAAAATAGCCGAGAATAGAAAGATGGAAAATATCCCTGCATGAAGGATCTTTGTCTCGGCGATCGCTACCGCAGTCCCTACCCAAATAGGGATAATGGCAACGCTGTACATGGGTGGCTTAATTGCTGCCATCCACAACTTACTGTTGTCTTGAGCTATTACCTTGGTAGTCATCAGACTTTATTAATTTGATTTGTAGAATCTCAATTATTTTACGATCCCAAGCGAGCAACGATACAATCGCTCTGGAAAATACCGCCCGATGCGCCCTTAATGTTGTTAAACTCTCGCCCAGGTGCTGTAAGTCTCATCCCGAAGCCTTATTGACAACATCCTTGCCAATCGAGCAACCTTAAAATATAGGATGGTTTAGCTGCTATCCTCTCGCGCTGTGATATTCAGTTACGATAGCATCAAAAAGCCCGGTCTGGAACAAAAGCGCTTTGGTGGTTATAGTTTTTCCCAAGTAACTCTATAACATACCGCGCGCCTAACATCCAGAGCTTGATAACCAAACGTTTAAAAATTTGCTATATTCTCTTCCATGACAGTTACACCAATTCATGCTAATCTGTTTCATACCCACAACGAACTCCATCAGTTTCTCTTACATTGTAAAGAAACGTTAAAAGAAAAGACTCAAAAGAAAATAGTCAGCATTACGCTGAAAAGTCAACTGCTCGATCCCCTGGCAGTTTTGCAGAAAATTGCCGCGCCAGATCGAATGCATTTTTATATAGAGAAACCGCATCAAGGGGAAGCGATCGCAGCGATCGATGCGGCGATAAAGTTAAAGTTGCAAGGAAGCGATCGCTTTTTACAAGCACAAGCATTTATTAATTCATGTCTGGCTAATACCACTGCTACAGGAGATTTGCACTTACCCTTTTCTGGGCCGCACTTTTTCTGTAGCTTTACTTTTTTTGAAGATAGCCTAACGGCAAATTCTCCTTTTGACGCCGCGACAGTTTTTTTACCGAGATGGCAAGTTTCTTCTCGCCAAGATTCCTCGGTTATTGTTGCTAATATTGTCATCGATCTTGATGTTAATCTAGAAAGGTTAATCGCTGAACTAACCCACCAGTATAAATTGATCGCAGCTTCAGTTAATCAACCCCTAGCTTTTATCCAAAAACGAAAAACAACGCGAAATTTTCAACAAATCGCCGATCGAGATTATTTTAAAGCTTCGGTTCGCTCGGCTTTGGAATCAATTGGGGTGAATAAAATTAGTAAAATCGTGCTAGCCAGCACGATAGAATTGAGTTCAAACAAGCCATTTAAACATATAGAGTCATTAAATAACTTGCGAAAATTTCATCCTGATTGCTATATTTTCTCCACGAGTAACGAGCGGGGACAAAATTTTATTGGCGCGAGTCCAGAGCGATTAATTAAAATTTCCAACAAAGAACTAGAAACAGATGCCTTAGCCGGGTCAGCACCGCGCGGAAAAACTGCGGCTGAAGATGCCTATTTTGCCGATGGTTTACTGAGCAGTGAAAAAGAAAGACGCGAGCATCAAGTTGTTAGTAACTTCATTGTAAACCGCTTATCCAGCTTGGGTTTACAACCTCAGCGCTTGCCGTTACCTTGTCTATTACAACTATCAAATATACAACATTTATGGACGCCAATCCGCGCCAAAGTTCCTGCTAACGTACATCCCTTAGAAATAGTAGCAGAATTGCATCCGACTCCAGCCGTTGCCGGGGTTCCCAGAAATATTGCCATCGAGCAAATTCGCCGCTACGAAAACTTTGAACGCTGTCTTTATGCCGCGCCCTTGGGTTGGATAGATCATCGAGGTAATAGCGAATTTATAGTAGGAATTCGTTCGGCATTGATAGATGGATGTAGCGCCAGATTATACGCAGGTGCTGGTATTGTAGCGGGTTCAGATCCCGATAAAGAATTAGCAGAAATTCAACTAAAATTTCAGCCATTGCTCAAAGCACTGAGTTAAGGGAATTGCAGATTTTCTCGTTTCTCGTTCCCAGGTTCAACCTGGGAACGAAGCCGTAGAGGCTCCGCCTCCCCAGGCATTTTTGATACTAATATGATATCATAGTGATAACAAACCATCCAAGGAGTAGACTATGGAGCGGCTGAAAGAAGTGCCTGCGTTTAAAGTCAACGGCTTTATAGCGCTCATCGTCCTAGTAGCGCTAGGGATTTTGGGCTTTTGGCAGGCAAAGCCAGCAATTGAAGCATTGACAGCAGCATTGGCGACAGGCATCGAAATCGTCAACTTTCATGAAGCAGGGGATTTAGTCGCCGAACTGGGTGCGTGGTTAGGAGGAATACTGATTGTATTCGTCATTCCCTCCCTACTGGGGTTCTTGACCGTCGAGCCAAATCAAGCGATCGTGCTAGTCTTTTTTGGGCGTTATGTGGGAACAGTGCGCGAAGCAGGCTTCTGGTGGACGAACCCCTTCACTAGCAGACGTACAGTTTCCTTGCGAGTTCGCAACTTTAACAGCAAAATACTGAAAGTCAACGATGCTCAAGGCAGTCCGATAGAAATTGGTGCAGTAGTTGTGTGGCAGGTAGTAGATTCAGCCAAGTCTCAATTCGCCGTCAATGATTACGAAGAATTTATTGCCATTCAAAGCGAAACAGCGATTCGCGCTCTCGCAATTCGCTACCCTTATGACGCACCCGATGAAGCGGCGATTCCTTCCTTGCGGGGAATTCCCGACGAAATTGCCAACTCGCTGCAAAAAGAATTGCAAGCGCGACTCGAAGTAGCTGGAGTTGAAATATTAGAAGCCAGACTTTCCCACCTCGCTTATGCGCCTGAAATTGCTCAAATGATGCTGCGTCGCCAACAAGCCAGAGCCATTATTGATGCGCGCAGGCAAATAGTTGAAAGCGCGGTGGGAATGGTCGATGAAGCACTAAAAGGGTTGAGCGAACGACAAATTGTTGAATTGGATGAAGAACGAAAAGCCGCTATGATTAACAATCTACTGGTTGTCTTAACCTCAGAACAAAATGCCCAACCTGTGGTGAACGCTGGCAGCCTTTACACCTAAGACATGAGCCAGAAAAAACGGTTTTTATTGCGGTTAGATCCCAAGCTGTACGACGTGCTAGAAAAATGGTCTGCCGACGAATTGAGGAGCGTAAATGCCCAAATTGAGTATCTATTAGCCGAAGCAGCTCGTAAGAGTGGCAGATGGAAAGAAACTCGGCGGCAATCAGAAAAAGAAGAGGAAGAATGAAGATTGGAGATTTTAGATTGCAGATTGCAGATTTAATCTAAAATCCTAGTTGGTAATTGGATTTATATCGTGTCCGGTCGATTATCCATAATTAGCAGCCGGGACACGGCATTATTAACGTTATCTGTTTGTCGGACCTATCGTCAGATGCCGTGTCCCTACGCAACAACTCTGTAAGGTTTTTTTTATTACGGGCAATTCCACGGACATGATATAAAATCTGCAATCTCAAATCTACAATCTAAACTTTCTTCGCCTGAATTACCTGCAAACTACCGCCAGCATACAACTTAGGTTGCTTCACCTCAAACCCGATTTCTTGGAGTAACCCAACTAAATCCGTATCTAACAACTGCCATGCGGTTTCGGTTTCAAACAATAACAAGAATACCGCTACCCCAGGCCAAAATATTGGGTTCGTCGGTCGATGAAAATCTACCAAAGTGAAGATGCCCCCCGGTTTGAGAACCCGGTAAACTTCTTGAAAAATCTGCCGTAACTGCTTTGGCCTCATCTCGTGCATGGCAACGCTGGTATGTACCAGGTCGAATAAATTATCCGGAAACGGCATTTCTTCCGCCAATGCTTCCACATACTGTGCTTGAGGAACATTTTTTTGTGCCCGCTCCAGGGATAGTGGAGAAGCATCTAATCCGGTAACATCTTGAAAGCGTTGCACTAAGACAGAGGTCGCTTGACCGCTGCCGCAACAAAGATCTAGCACCTTTGTATCCGCACTAATTGTTAAGTATTGTAAAGAAAGTTGACGAAATTTTGATTCGCCGCCCACACTCAGCGCCGCAATAGCCGAAATACCGTCGTAAAGCCACTGATATCGGTAACTCCAGGTTCTTAAAACGGTTGCCACAGCCTGATTCCTCCAAAAATTTTGTAATATTTGCTGCTACCCTTACCCACTATTAAGCGTATATTGTTAAAATCAGTAACGAAAATGAAATTTTTGTTTGGGAAGTTGTCACCGCTATGGCGCGTACTGGGGTTTTGCTGCTGAACTTGGGCGGGCCGGATCAGCTCGATGATGTCCGACCCTTTCTGTTTAACCTGTTTTCCGATCCGGAGATTATTCGGCTGCCCTTTCCGTGGTTGCAGAAACCTCTAGCATGGCTGATTTCGACATCGCGGGCGAAAAAATCCCAAGAAAACTACCGTGCGATTGGCGGTGGGTCGCCGCTGCGTCGGATTACAGAAGAACAGGCGCAAGCGCTGCAAGAGAGTTTAGAGCAAAAAGGGCAAGAAGCAGGGATTTACATCGGGATGCGGTACTGGCATCCGTTTACTGAGGAAGCGATCGCCAAAATCAAACGCGATCGCATCGATCGCCTCGTCATCCTGCCCCTGTATCCCCAATTTTCCATCAGCACCAGCGGTTCCAGCTTCCGCCTGCTAGAAAAAATCTGGCAAGAAGACCCCTACCTACGCCCGATTAATTACACCGTCATTCGTTCTTGGTACTCTCAAGCCGGTTATCTCCAAGCAATGGCGCAGTTAATCGCCACCGAACTCGACCAATTTGAAAATCCCGACAACGTTCACATTTTCTTTAGCGCCCACGGCGTCCCAGTCAGCTACGTTGAAGAAGCGGGCGACCCCTACCAAAAAGAAATCGAGGCATGTACGTCCTTGATTATGGAGACGCTAAACCGTCCCAATCCCTACACCCTGGCGTATCAAAGTCGCGTCGGCCCGGTGGAATGGCTCAAACCCTATACTGAAGAAGCCATCCCCGAACTCGGCAAAGAAGGGGTGAAGGATATGGTCGTAGTGCCGATCAGCTTTGTTTCAGAGCATATCGAAACCCTAGAAGAAATCGACATCGAGTACCGGGAATTGGCAGAAGAATCCGGCATCCACAACTTCCGCCGCGTCCCCGCCCTCAATACCCATCCGGTGTTTATAGACGCCCTCGCAGATTTGGTCGTGGATGCGCTTAACTCCCCCAGAGTCGAGTTATCGCAAGTAACACAACTGAAGAAAAAAGTCAAGATGTATCCCCAAGAAAGTTGGGAATGGGGCTTGACTCCTTCTGCGGAAGTGTGGAACGGACGGGTAGCGATGATCGTGCTAATTGCCTTATTTATAGAGTTAATGACAGGTCACGGCCCGCTGCACTTTGCTGGGTTGCTTTAACTTCTCCCCTGACCCCCACAAATCGCCCCCAGATGGAAATCTGGGGCTATACAAACGAAACCCGCAAGGCAAGGGTTTTTCCCTTGCGTCCGCGCAGGCGGACTTTGTTTGTGTAGCGGCAGC
>DNGJ01000322.1:0-4598 GCA_003486305.1 Cyanobacteria bacterium UBA11371 | reverse complement strand
ACAAACAAGCCAAAAGGCTGTACCTGACTCGAAAAGCAATCCGCTGTAACTGAGTCCGCTTGATTTAGGGTGCGTTCAGAACGCACCCTACAACTTTTTTGAGATATCGCTGATTTCTCTTGCCTGCGAATGGCAGGCGAGGTTTTGTGTAGCCCCAGGCTTTAAGCCTGCGGGCTTATTTCAGTTTGTTTAATCGGAAGGTAAAAAAATGGAAACTACTAAATTGCTTTGCCCAAGCGCCCAGCCTAGAGGGAAGAACAGCGTCTTATTTGGGGTCGTTGGTGGAACTGATGAAGCGCCCCGTGTAGAATATTTGAAACAATTAGTCTGCGTGAGTGATGATTCACCAGAACTAACAGCGCTAGTAGAACCTAGTGAAATTTTTCGGTTTGCCTCACCCTGTGCAGGTAATGCTTGTGAGCATTTTGATGGTTCCAAGTGTCGATTAGTCAGTAAAACAGTAAAATTTTTAGCTGAAGTCGTGCCAGAATTACCCCGCTGTCAAATCCGCTGTAATTGTCGATGGTGGCAGCAAGAGGGTAAAGCAGCTTGTAGGCGGTGTCCTCAAGTTGTGACAATTGTCTATAACGCTTCTAAACAAATACTTAAAGTCACAGATCCTGCTAATTATTAATCTCCGGGTGGGCGGGTTGATCTCAGATATTTGTGGCTAGCTTTGATTGTCTGTACAACCCGCCCCTACATCAACCGAAATATAGGATGGGAGGCATTTCGATGCTAAAGTCTGACGTTTCGTCAGATGCAAGCCTTTTTGCGGTAAAAATAATGAGGGCGGTATCTCAAGTTAGAAACGATGAATCAAATTTTCTCACCCGTTCAACAGTTGCTAATCACCTGGCTGCTAATATTAGTCACCGGATGGTTGACAATTTTGGCGCTGGGCTATGTCGGCGAAACGATCAGTATTTTGCTGACATCCGGGTTAATTGCGTTTCTGCTCAATTATCCCGTGGCGGCGCTGCAACGGTTTTTACCTCGGACGGTGGCGGCGCTGTTGGTTTATTTATTCGCTGGTTTGATTATTACGCTAATTGGCTTGACTATCGTGCCACCTGTATTTAATCAAGCGCGACAATTGGTGAATAATTTTCCTTCTTTATTAGAGTCGGCGCGACAGCAATTATCTGAATTTCAAATTTGGAGTACAGAGCATAATTTACCCTTTGATGTCAAGGGATTGGCGTTTCAGGTATTAGAACAAATCCAGGCTAGGGCGCAAGCGATCGCTTCCAGCGGTGTTGGCTTGGTCTTAGGAACGTTTAACTGGTTTTTAGACTTAATTTTGATTCTCGTGATCTCGTTTTACATGCTCGTCGATGGCGACCGTTTGTGGCGAGGCGTTATCAGTATTTTTTCTCCGCGAATTCAAACCGGATTAACCGAATCTTTGCAACGAAATCTGCAACAGTTTGTTTCCGGACAATTGTTGTTAGGGTTATTTATGGCAACAACTTTGACTCTGGGATTTTTAGCGTTGCGAGTACCTTTCTTCCTGTTATTTGCCGTGTTTATTGGCATTATGGAAGTGATTCCGTTTAT
This sequence comes from Cyanobacteria bacterium UBA11371, assembly GCA_003486305.1. Taxonomy (GTDB): domain Bacteria; phylum Cyanobacteriota; class Cyanobacteriia; order Cyanobacteriales; family Aerosakkonemataceae; genus Microseira. Next base: position 3,038 of record DNGJ01000322.1, on the reverse strand, counting down.
TGGGGCAACGTTAGGAATTGCTACGGTTGTAATTGTAGTGGCGTTTATCGATTGGTGGTTGGCATTGGAGGTTTTAGCCGTTGCGATCGCATTACAACAAATCAAAGATAATTTAGTCGCCCCTCGCATCATGGGCAATCTCACAGGATTATCCCCCGTCGTGATATTTGTATCGTTATTAATAGGCGCGAGAATCGGAGGATTGTTAGGCGTAATTCTGGCAATTCCCTTCACGGGTGTGATCAAAAGTTTAGCTGAAATTGTTTTAGATCCAACCCTTCCACCCCAAACCGGAGCATTTTTCCAAAACCCCTTTCACAAGGATATGTCCGATTCCGAGTATGGGGCTAGGGGCTAGGCGTTTTGCTCGTTGCTCGTTCCCAGGTTCCACCTGGGAACGCTGTGAAAGTGGGCTGCTGCCTCCGGTAGGCGCAGGAGGCTGGAGCCTCCAGATTTGCGTTACCAGGCCGGAGCCTGGTAACGAGGCGAATGGTATCAGAAGTAACAGAAAAAGTGTATACTTTAAAAGCACCCAAAATCTCTCAAGTTAGAGTGCATTTAATTGAGAATTATTATAGTTAAGGTAGGCAATTGAGTACTCAAATACCCGCACCCCTACCCATAAATACTCGTACCTATATTAAAAAATACTAGCCCCCCAACCCCAAAGAAAATTTGAAAGGTTGATTCTATAGGGTTTGGGGTGGTTGAGTACAAGGTTAATAAGTTTAATAAATCCCAATGCGATCGCGCCCAAAAAGTCGATTGAGAGGCATTTGGTATAAGCGAAGGAATAGGACACGCCGAAAGCAAGCATTACTGTTGTAGGCGATATGCCTCCGGCACGCTACGCGATCGCAATCTCAACACGATTTGAAGGAGAACAGTTTTCATGGCATTACTAACTGGCGTCACCCTTGGGGGTAAAACTTGGACTCCCAAATTTGTCCAGGAAATTGACCAAGATAAGTGTATCGGATGCGGTCGCTGCTTTAAGGCGTGTGGTCGCAATGTCTTGCTGCTGAAAGCGTTGAACGAAGAAGGTGAGTTTGTCGAGGATGAGGAAGACGAGGAAATTGAACGCAAGGTGATGACCATCGCTTATTCCGAACTTTGTATTGGTTGTCAAGCTTGTGCCAGAATTTGTCCCAAGAATTGCTATACCCACTCCCCACTGGAAAACTAGGTATTGTGCGATCGAGAAACCCGGTTTTTCTAACAGGACTTACGCAGCTGGAGATGGTGCGTTACACTGCGTTAACGCACCCTACATATAGCCTTGACCCTACGATTTGAATGTGGAAACAATCGATGGTTGGGTTTTGTTACCTCAACCCAACCTACACTTAAATAAATGTGAAGTTTTTTAAACTAAAAGTCAAATTTGATACAGCAGATTGCTGAGAGTTCAGAACCGCGATCGCTTGCTGTTGGCTCTATCCGAAGAAATAGGTAAAAGCTCTCGGCTATTAAGAAATAGTTATGAATACCTTGGTAGAACTCGTTTCGCCTCTACCTTAAGAAATAGTCGGGATTCGCAGTTAACTGGTATCCAAAATTACAAAATAAGCGGGCGGCGGCGGTGAGCGATCGCTCACGCTTAAAGCCGCCCAAACTAAGGAAGGAACGCATGAACCAAATTCCTGCATCAATCTTGACCCTGGTGGCTGGCATTGTAATTACGATTGTCAGCTTTTGGTATGGTCAAAATAACCACCTGATGCCAGTACAGGCATCGGAACAAGCACCGCTGGTAGATGGATTTTTTAACGTGATGGTGGGCATCGCCACGGCGCTGTTTATTGTGGTGGAAGGAACCATCCTGTATTTTGCGATCAAATACCGGAAGCGGGCGGGGGATGAAACCGACGGCGTGCCGGTGAACGAAAACTTTGCGCTAGAGGTGTTTTGGACGGCAATTCCGGCAATTCTCGTCATGGGGTTGGGAGTCTACAGCGTTGAAGTGTACCGCGATATGGGGGGCTTCGATACGGGGCATCAGATGATGGCGCACGTCCATCATGCCCCATCCCATAAAATGTCAGGCAGCGCAGTAGCAGCACCCCTAATTGCCGATACCGAGGGAATGGCATCCCAGCCACAAGCAGCGCCCGTTGAGAAAAAATACGGCTTTGGTGCTGCTCCAGACAATCAAGGCAAACCAGCAGATCTGTCTGTAAACGTAACCGGGATGCAGTTTGCTTGGATTTTTAACTATCCAGACAGCGGCGTTGTCTCTGGGGAATTGCACGTACCCGTGGGTAAATCTGTGGAACTCAACCTCACGGCTACCGACGTGATTCACTCGTTTTGGGTACCGCAGTTCCGCATTAAGCAAGATGTGATGCCGGGACTCCCCAGCAAACTGAACTTTGTTGCAACTAAGACGGGGGAATTTTCCGTAGTTTGCACGGAATTGTGCGGAGGTTACCACGGCGCGATGCGGACGCGGGTAATCGTTCATACACCCCAAGAGTATGACACCTGGCTGAAAGAAAACCAAATTGCTCAGCAGCAAGATATGCAAAATGCGGTGGCGGTGAACCCAGCCGAGTTATCCACAGGGGACTTTTTGGCTCCCTACGCGGCAGAAATGGGGATTACTTCCGACACTCTGACTCAAATTCATCCATAGCGATCGCAAGCAGTTAACGGTTAACACCTAAGCTATGACACAAGTACAAACACCAGTAGAAAAGTCACAACTTTCGCCAAGTACTTCCCACAGTGGGCATCCCAAGCAGTGGAAATGGTACGACTACTTCACCTTCAACATCGACCACAAGGTGATTGGGATTCAATACCTGGTCTTGGCGTTCATCTTCTACTTAGTTGGCGGCGCTATGGCGGAGGCGATGCGGACAGAACTGTATACGCCCGATCCCGACGTTCTCGACCCCAATTTGTACAACGCCTTCATGACCAATCACGGGACGATCATGATTTTCTATTGGATCGTTCCCGCTGCGATTGGGGGATTTGGTAACTTTTTAGTGCCGCTGATGATTGGCGCGCGGGATTTAGCATTCCCCCGACTC
>DNGJ01000410.1:12269-15335 GCA_003486305.1 Cyanobacteria bacterium UBA11371 | reverse complement strand
TCTTGTTGTAACTGCCCATCCCAATGTTGATAATCGAGATCTGCAAACCACTTTTCTAGTTGACGGAACTCTTCGGGTGAAAGTTGAAGGATTGCAGCTTCAATTTGCTCAAGAGACATAGGTGTATTTGATACTGGGTTGAGCGCTACTGCGTACATGGTAGCAAGTCAGGCTGTTGGTAGCGATCGCATTTTTGGCCTATTTCCTAAATGCGATCGCATTCCTTAAATATACCCAGAAGCGATCGCTGGCGAAAAAATCAAGTTTCGTAGCGCCAATGCTATGCTGTGAATAACTGAAACAGCTTGAAATTATGACGAAACTACTTCAGCGCGTTATCGCAGAGCTTGAGAAGCTGTCAGAAGAAGAACAAGATGCGATCGCCACTCGTCTCCTTGCCGAATTGGAAGATGAGCGAGGGTGGAAAGTTCGGTTTGAAGCCACGACAGACAATCAGTGGGATCGTCTAGCCGAGATGGTGCGTCAGGAAATTGCTGCTGGCGAAATAACACCTCTAGGTGACGTTTTTCCCATTGAGCCATGAAATCAAGTGTTACAAAGGCTTTTCGCCAGCAACTCGAAAAGCTTCCGGCATCGGTTCAAGAACAAGCCGCCAAAGCATACGCGCTTTGGCGTTCAGATCCTTACCACAGCAGTCTTCAGTTTAAACGAGTTAGTCAGCGTCAACCTATCTATTCGGCTCGTGTTGGACTGAACTATCGAGTGCTTGGATTATTGGAAAAAGATCATATCTATTGGTTTTGGATTGGCGCACATGCAGAGTACGATCAATTGCTTCAACGTTTATAGCTCACGCATTTGACACATACGAAGTGCGATCGCATCTCCAACCAAGACAACAAGCGATCGCATTTCCAGATAGCTTGAAAATGCGATCGCTTTTCTCACCCTATTTTAAAAAGCGATGACACTATACTGTTGCAGATTACAGAAATAGCGCCTGCACCAAGGAAATAAGGGGCAGTTCGTAATGGATAGCGTAAGGAGATAAACCACCTTAATTTCTACATCTAAGCTAACTAAATTGTTCTTTTATCGCCCTTATTAGTATAAACATAGGTCAAACTATCCGCATACCTATTGAGATTATTGTCTCCCTTCACTTTTATCGTTCCTTCGTGTCTTGCAACCGCAGGTGAATTGGATTTCCAGCCGCTATTAAGATACCAGTTTTCCTTGAGATCTGTCGGAATCGATAAACCTGTGCTGGGTGAAAACTTACCCTGATCGATCAGAGATCGAAAGACCGCGATAGGCGCACCATGAGCTTTACTTGGATCCCAATCACCACTATCAACTATGAATGAATAATTAGCATCACCAGCCCTTTCAGGGTCACCAGCTACATTGGCAACAACGAAAGCATAAGACTTGGTTGCCACATCTTTAAATTTAGACACACGTTGATCGTTAGGTTTATTGCCATCAATGTCATAACGATCACCTGGATAAGCTGGATCTAGTGCAACAATGTTCTTGACTCCTCCAAATAGCCATCCAATTTCAGCGCTAACATAAGAACCTAAACTATGACCAAAAAGGCTTATTTGTTCACCAGCTATTCCTAAACTTTTTAGCGTATTCACTGCCCACTCAGCAACAGGTGCTATTGAACGAGCAGCGTGCCAAGGAACACCTGGTTTATTATCTCTGCCGTTGTTGTAGTCTTGATCAAACGATCCTGAATTAGGAGTATCTTTGGCTGGATTCTCCCAATCTAGCGCCAGAACTTGATAATTTTTGTACTTATCCGCAACTTTCGTAGATAAAGATTTGATGAGATCGGAGTCACTTTTATCTGTCCAGCCATGAATTACTAGAATCGTGTCTTTGTTGGACTCAATACCTTGGTAAGTTCTACCACTACTGTCATATCGATATAAATTTACACCATTGTTGTGATATCGATATTCATAGTCTTGTTGCCATGAAAGTCCCTTATTTTCGATATCTCCAGTTAGATGACCAGGTAGTAGCTTAGGAGAAGTGGTGATGATATTAGAAAGATCTCCTTTCATTTCTCGCCAATTAGTCAAGTCTTGCTTCCAGAAAGTGCCATTACCATTGGACAAGTAAACGTTCGCTGTATTGTTATCATCATTATCCCAATCGCCTTTTTCTTGGCGGATAAAGTCAGTTTTTTTGTCGCCGTTGAAATCTCCTACTATTAAATTGGTTAAGTCACCTTTCATATCTGCCTGATTAGTCAGGTCTTGTTTCCAAAAAGTGCCATTTCCGTTAGACAGATAAACGTTTGCCGTATTGTTAGTATCATCATCCCAAGAACCTTTTTCTTGACGGATGAAGTCGTCTTTGCCGTCTCCGTTATAATCTCCAACAGTTAGGTTAGCCAAATCTCCTTGCATATCTGCCTGATTAGTCAAATCTTGACGAGAGAAAGTGCCATTACCATTGGAAAGATAAACGTTAGCTGTATTGTTGCCATCATTATCCCAGTCGCCTTTTTCTTGGCGGATGAAGTCAGTCTTTCGATCGCCGTGATTGCAGCGCTTTCTCTACAATGTCGTTCGATAAAACCTCGCCTGTGAGCGGATCTACCGATGATTTCTCTGCCGAAGTGGTGCTATTATAACTGCCTGAATTTAAAGCTTGAGTGCTTTGAGAACCTAGCGAAAAACGAGATATAAAAAGATTCTCATCACCGCTGCATGTCAAATTTTTTAGGTCTATTTTTGGTTGACTAAATGCACTATTTATGCGGGGGGTAGCATTTCAATGGTTGATTCTAAATTCAATCCGGAATTAGTGAAAGGCTGATTGAAAGATGTATTCAAAGTGTTATTCTGCTCTGGGAGGAGCGACTCAAACATTGGCTAGTCCAAAAAGCTTTACATACAGCATAAAGTTACTTTTATAGATTTACTAGATCAAAATCGTAATTTTTACTTACTCTTTAATTTTGGTCTTGTTTCAGTATTTACTACAATGAATTAAATTACGTATTTATGAGGATAAATTAGCAGAGACTATACAGCGTCTTGCAAATGAGTGAAGGAAAGCCTTCTGGCTTCGTTTGTGTAGCGG
>DNGJ01000410.1:0-12057 GCA_003486305.1 Cyanobacteria bacterium UBA11371 | reverse complement strand
GTGTAGCGGCAGCGTTAACGCTGCCGCTACACAAACGAAGGTGTACCTTATACGGTTGCAATCCGCTGTAGTTTTGAATGGGAGACTTCGCATCCAACCCCCGTATTCCCCACAAGCAACTTTTCACTCAACTAACCCCAAAGTTACTGTTATTCTCGTAATCACCGCAATTTTTATCTCAACTATATGAAAACCTGTCCGGTATACCCGGAAAGTACGGAGAAACCTCAACCGAGAAATTACGCAAAAACTCAAAAACCGAATGGCAGGACGGCGCCCAAGCGCCTACTACGAACGGGAGCGATCGCGCAGCATCCGGATAAAAATGCTCAACTGCGCGATGCGTGCTGACGCTCCAGTTAAGCGATCGCATTATGATTCTTCCCTGCGCTCTACCAATTCACCTAAATACAACTCAATGAACGCATCGGCAGCAGCTGGATTAACTTGATTGAGAGCCTTAACAATGTCTGCAACTGTCTCAGCAGTGGGATCTACCTGTTCGTGAAACCAGCGAAACACCTTATTTCGCTCAACGCCTAAAACCACTGCCAATCTGTTCTGGCTAATATCGTAAGTTTCCAATGTCTGCTTGAGGGCTTTGCCTGCTTTTCCCATGTCTCAGCTGCGATCTTTCTCAGTTGCATCACCCAGATACAACAACCTTCTGAATTCTTCGGAAGCATTTGGATCGATACTCTCTAGCGCCTCCACAATCCGCACAACTGTCTCAGAATTGGGATCTCTAATTTCATTCACCCAACGATAAACATTAGAAGAGCCGATACCCATCTCTGTTGCTAACTTGCCTTGGCTGATGCCGTAGTTATTCAGCACTGTTTTTAGAACTCTGCCTGCCTTTCCCATGAATCTGATCGTGTCAGAGGCTTGCTCTTTCGTATACAGTCTTCTGCCATACCTTAAGGCGAATCTGACTCACCCGTTGGATCGCCTAAGTACAGCTTGATAAAATCCTCCGCTGCATCCGGATTAATCTTTTTGAGTCCATCCCGAATCTCAAGCACCGCATCCGCTGCTGGATCTGTGTCCTCATTCACCCAACGGTTAACATTTGAGCGCCGAGTTCCCATCGTCACTGCTAGCCGATTTTGGCTAATGCTATAGGTTTCTAACACCTGCCTGAGCGCTTGCCCTGCCTTTCCCATGCCTCAGATTTTGTCAGAGCTTCCTGACGAAGTAAATGTCGCAGATTTGCGACATAAGGTGTAAGATGAGAGTTGTCGCAAATTTGCGACAACTTCTTTAATCAACAATTAGGTAACCTCCAATGACTGAAGACTTCCGCTCGAACCTGGCAACACGCCTGCTGAACCACTCCCAGACAGACAGCGCCTGAAAATGATACTCGTCAGTTCTCCTGAAGTGGTCAAAAATACAATTCGGACGCTGTACGTTAAAGGTTTTGCCCAGGTTGATGAATGGAGTCCCCCGCAACGCACTCCTAACCCTAATGAAGTCGTGAGCGTTCTGTTGCGAAATATTGTGCTGACTAATCTTTAACAGGACTGATATCGCTTCCGGTTGCATCGGAATTACGACCTGTAGGGGCAATTAGCAATTAGCAATTAGCAAGCTTGCAATTACCAAGAAAGCTAATCATTCCAATGCAACCGGATTTGATATGATATCATGTCCGCTGGCATCGGCATCGCGCGGGGGGCGGGTTTATCAACATAATTCGCTTCCGATTAAAGGTTTCTGGTGAAACCCGCCCCTACTACACCATTAACCATACGATTCGGATACAAAGGGACACGATATGACCCAAAGAAACGCGGTTTCTAGGTTCGTCGTGTGTAAGTTCTGAATCTGAAATTACAAGCGATCGCAACTTTGCTCCTACTTAATTCCAAATTGTAGATGGCAAATTGAACATTCTTCAATTTGCCATCTGAAATCTCAAATTTGAAATTACAATTTCACCTGCTGTAAATTGCTGCGGGGATTAAAACTCCGGGATGAGCGAATTTTTTCATAATATTCTCGCTCAACGGCACTAATCTCTTTTGGTGCCACAATCAAAATTTTCACCATTTGATCGCCGCGTCCACTTTTAGGATTAGGCCAACCTTTACCGCGCAATCTGAGAGATTGTCCGGAACGAATTCCAGGGGGAACGTTTACCGTCACATTGCCATCGGGAGTAGGAACTTCTATTTTGGCTCCCAATACTGCTTCATCTGGAGCAATCGGCACTTCGCAAATTAAATTATCGCCCTCAAATTGGAAGAATGGGTGCGGTTGCAGTTCAATATTTAAGTACAAATCCCCCCGTTGTTGGTTGTAGGGACTCACCGCACCTTTGCCTTTGACGCGAATGCGGCTACCTTTTTTCGCCCCAGGGGGAATGCGGACGTTAATCTCTTCTGTACCGAGGTTTAAACGCTTCTCGACGCCGTGAAATGCTTCGGATAGGGTGAGAGTAAGCGTTGCTTCTCGATCGGCGGCTGAGCCTGGGCTAGCGCCAGTGGTGTTAAATCCATCGAAGCCACCATAGCCGTCAAAGCCGGTCGAGCGATTTGTCGAGGTGCGGTAGGAGTAACTCCGACTTCCAGAACGTCCGGGTCCAGTTTGAGCGCCGGTGTTGCCCATGCGACCGAGCAATTCGTTGATAAACTCATCGAAGTTGGCGTATTGACTGAAGTCGAAGCCGCTAAAATCAACGTTAGTGCCAGCGCCACCGGCTCCAGGCCACGTCTGACCGGCTTGTTTCCAATATTGTCCAAATTGGTCGTATTTTTTGCGTTTTTCTGCGTCTGACAGCACTTCGTAGGCTTCGTTGACTTCTTTGAAGCGAGTTTCGGCTTCTTTGTTGCCCGGGTTCATGTCGGGGTGGTATTTTCGTGCTAGTCGGCGGTAGGCTTTTTTAATTTCGTCGCCACTAGCAGTTTTGCTCACCCCCAGAACGGCATAATAGTCTTTAAAATCAGTTGCAGCCATCCACCAGTCTCCTCTCGATTAAAGATTTCAATTTATTGATTTCTCTAGTTTGGCGCTTGTTTTTTATAGTTAGTTAGGGTCAATGCTAGAATTAGCACAATAGCTAATTAATCGGCATTATTTTCTTTAATTGTGCCTTTTAGAATATCAAAGGTGCAAGTTCGGTCGGGTACGGTTCTTCCTCACTTGTGCTAAAGCACTAACCGTACTACAGCCACCGGGATAGTAGCGGATCAGACAATCGAGTCCATCTGCCAAGGATGGGGGATCTTGCCGCAATTGGCGGTGCATCCGCAATATAACCTCTTCGGGGACTCGTCGTCGCCGTTGGCGATTGCGGAAGAGACACAGCCAAACGGGGGTATCTAACCACAAGCCGGTAATATGGGTGAAGCCAGTATCGCGGGCTAGTGCGATCGCTTCTCGCCGATGTTGTACCACAGCATTCGTAGCATCAAAAATTGCTTCTGTTGCAGAGTTTTGGCAAATTGCACCAACTGCTTGGTGCAATTGTCGCTGTAATTCCTGTCTAATTAAAACCCAAGATCCTTGGATTGCTTCATCGCCAAACAGTTGACCCCGGATGGCATCGGTAGAAATTAGTAGATGTCCCCGAGAAGCGGCAACGATTTGTTGCGCCAGAGAAGACTTACCACTGCCAGGAATTCCGATGAGGAGAACGAGTTTGGTAATGGGTAATTGGTAATTGGTAATTGGTAATTGGTAGTTGTTCATTTCCATTACCTATTACCCATTACCCATTACCAAATGATTAAATGATCGTTCCATCAGGAATTACAGCATTTTTCAGCACCACGACAATGCCGTTGCGGATGTAGAATCCTTCACTTTCGCGATTGGCTTCTTCGACGCGGTCTTTATTAATTATTTGCACGTCGCAGCCAATGCAAGCATTTTTGTCGATAATGGCGCGGCGAATCGTTGTGTTGGAGCCGATGCCCACCGGAACTTTATTATCTGGACAGGCGGATCGCCCTTCGGCGTATGATTCGTAGAAATCTGCTCCCATGAGTAGGGAACTATCGATTAGGCTGCCGGATTCGACAAGCGATCGCACTCCCAATACCGAATTTTCAATCCGGCATTCTTTCAAAATGCACCCTTCACTAATCAGCGATTCCGTTACCCGGCAATCCAACACTTTCGACGGCGGCAAGTAACGGGAGCGTGTATAAATCGGTGCTTGTTCGTCGTAGAAGCTAAACGGCGGATGCGGTTGTCGCGTCAGCGCCAAATTCGCTTCGTAGAACGATTCAATTGTCCCGATGTCTTCCCAGTAGCTATCAAATAAGTACGCTTGAACGTTATAATCCTTCGATGCACTGGGGATAATTTCTTTACCAAAATCAGTGCGTTCTGGCGCTTCTTTTAGCAGGTTTAACAATGCTTCTTTTTTGAAGACATAAATGCCCATTGACGCAATATAGGGCATTTTTTCTGCTTGTTCGGGACTCAACCCCAAGGTGGTAGTATCGACCTGCATTTGCTTCAGCGCGTCGCCTTTGGGTTTTTCGCTGAATTGCACCACCCTGCCGTTCTCATCAATTTTCATCAAGCCAAAATCCGAGGCGCGTTTTTCATCCATCGGCACCACGGAGATGGTAATATCCGCATTGGTGTCGCGGTGGCGCTGCCAAAACTGGCGATAGTCCATCCGGTAGAGGTGATCCCCGGATAAAATCAGGTATTCATCCACATCCCATTCTTCAAACAGCCACATATATTGGCGTACCGCATCTGCCGTACCCTGAAACCAGTTGGGGTTTTCGGGGGTCTGCTGTGCGGCGAGTACCTCGACAAATCCCTCGGTGAAACCGGAAAAGTTGTAGGTACGTGCCAAGTGGCGATTGAGAGACGCTGAGTTAAATTGCGTCAGGACGTATAGTTTAAAAATCTCTGAGTTGATGCAGTTACTGACTGGGATATCGATCAGGCGATATTTCCCTGCCAGGGGGACTGCTGGTTTTGCGCGTAGTTTGGTGAGAGGGTAAAGGCGAGTACCCGCGCCCCCTCCCAGGATAATAGCCAGAACTTTTTTCACTAGAAATCTCTCCAGAAGCCGATCGTTCCCAAGTACAGTGTCTGATTGTCGGGGATCGTTGGCAAGGGGGGAAACGAGGAAACCTTTGCGATCGCACCCCACGCCGAGTCTAAATCCCCTATGGTAGGCTTAATCGTTACCGCAGTAGCATGAGGATGTATATTTCGGTTGTAGCGGCGGGTTTTACAGATAATATTTGTGAGCAACAGACAGGTTCAATAAACCCGCCCTCCGGGAATACAACACCGATGCGCTCGATTAATAGTAATCATGTTCCAGTACAATCCGTTAGACTGCTTGCCTTCATCGGCAGAGTTACCCGATTCTGATGACACGCCAGTGGATAGCGAACTGCAAATTTTAATTCCCAGTTTATTATCAGCCGTTTTAGCTTTGATTTGGTCAAGCCGTGAGGATTGGTTTTTCGGCATTAATATGGGAAATCAAACAGATATTTATCAATGGTTGACGTGAGAATGGTTGTACTGATACGACCAAGATGGTGACCTATATCGAACAAAGGACTCTAACTCTTTTCACGAAGAAGCTCTCAGCTTATTATTTCTGTTAAAATTATGCTGATGTTTCTAGCTATTTTGTGACGACTCTCAGAAGAAACTCCGCCGTAGTCAAGAGGTATCTCCAACAGATCTGTCAGTATTTTGCTAGATTGTAGACTTAACCTTTGAAGACGCTCACGAGGAAAATTACCTTGATTATCAGGTGCTATCAGCACATCAGCTAATAGCTCACTAATCTGTATAATTATCTCTTGCTGGCTCTTATTTGAAGCAAGACTTCTCTCGTTAGATACTTCTGACTCAAAAGCATTAGCTTCCTGACTGAACCTATTTACTCCAGAGGCATCAAATTCGTTAACAAGAAGCGTTGTCAATGCCGTGAATAGCTCAATTAGTAATTGTCTTTTCCTCAAAGTAACTCCTGGATTAGTCATTGCTTAATACTCCTTTTTTGTTGGTTAAAATTATCACAAATATCACGGCTTTCCGGCTCCAAAATTAAACTTGTTTTTAAGTAACTATCCAAAAGGTTACAGCTATAGACTAGCAAATCGTCTATTTTAAGTTTTTTGTTAATTTTAGAGTCAATTTTATCAATCCTCCAAAGTTTCACAGTTCCATCATCACTGGCAGAGGCAAGGATTTGAAGTTTTTTATAACTCCAAGCTAATCGACCGACTGCTTGGGAATGTCCCAGGAGTATTTCTACAGGTTTTTCAAGTGATTTTTTATTTTTATCCCACTGTTTTAGAGCCTCATCTACGCTCCATATTCTGACAATTCCATCTTGGTTAGCTGAAGCAATAAGTTTACCATCTTCACTAAAATCAGAGTAAAATATAAGTGGTTTATTAGTATTAATATTTCCTACTTGTTTGCCATCTATAGCTCTCCACAGTTTTATAGTACCGTCATAACTACTGGAGGCAACAATACTACCATCAGGACTGAACCTTACTGAAGTAACTACTCTTTTATGTTGACCAATACGTTTAGGTGTATCGTTTGATTTTTTATTTAAATACCATATATTTACATAGCCATCTTCATAACCTGTAGAAGCAAGCATTGAACCATCAAATGGATTAAAATCCACACCAAAAACTAGATATTCTTGTTTGTTAATAGAATCTTTATCTCTAAGAACTCTTAATAGTTTGCCATTTGTTCGGTTCCAGAGCTTTATTGTTCCATCTCTACTGGAAGAAGCAATTGTCTTATTATCGGGACTAAAGCTTATATCGTAGACAGTCTGTTTATGACCGATAAGAGATCTTACAAACTTTCCTTGTCTATTCCAAATTCTCACAGTTCTGTCTTTACTAGCCGAGGCAATTATTTTATTATCACGGCTAAATCTGATGCTCCAAATTTCGTCTGTATGGCCTTTAAGAGGAGGAAGTAAAATTTTGCCTTTTACGTCCCAGATTATGATATTTTTGTCAACTCCAACTGAAGCAATAATCTGCCCATCAGGACTAAAACTAACACCGTTAACTCCGCCCTGATGTGCTTCTAATCTGTTGCGTTCGCGCACACTATAAATCACAGACTGAAGTTTTATTAATTCAGTAGGATCTTCTCTGCCTATCTGTCTTAGCTTCTTTAGTGCTTCTACACTGGCTATTAATGCCTCAAGCTGCTTATTTGCTTCAAAAAGCTGTTGAGATTTTGAAATTAAGGCTCCGGCAGCTATCGCTTCACGTTGTTTTCTATCTACTGCGAGTTGTTGTGCCACTATTCCCAATCCAAGAGTGAAGGTTAGGAGAGATCCGACTGCGATCGCAAACTTAGTTCTTTGTTTTTCTTCCCGTTTCGCTGCTTCTATTTTTTCTTTTATTTCCCTATCTCTCCTTGCCAAACTCTTGTTTAAAAACTCCTCTTCCTCAGCAAGTAACTTGGGTTGATTTTTATCTTTCCACTCAACAATTGCTGCTAACCTAGCACCTGTAAGCAAGGCATCATCTGACTTTTTAAATGTTTCTTGCCACTCGCGACAATATGCCTCTAAGCGACGACGCAGACGAATACTCTCGCGATCTTCTTCTATCCAGTTTCGTAGCAAACTCCACTCGGATAACAGCGCTTCGTGAGCGACTTCTACTGTCTGTTCATCGGTGACAATTAAGCGCCGATCTGCTAACATTCCAACTACTCGCCGTAGCTGATTGATGGAATCTGCGATCGCTTCCAATCTTTCCCATCTGACTCGGCGGCGCGTCACTTCTGTTCCTTCACCCAATTGCACCAGTTCGATAAACAATTGGCGGACAAATGTTTGGTCGCTAGAAACAAATCCTTTGTAAACAATATTGGCTTGTTTTTCCAATGCGCCTTTAACGCCGCCAATTTGTTCGTAGCCTTTTTTTGTTAGTAGTAATTCTCCCGTTCCAGATTCTTCAATACATACCCGCCACAATTCTTTTAACGCATATTGTAGCAAAGGTAATGCTCCTGGTTGTTCGTCTACATCGTCTGCAATTTGAGATACCAATCCCCGCTCAAATGTCGCGCCATGTAACTTGGCTGGCGTTTCTATTGCCTCTTCCAATCCTTCGCGAGACAGAGGCGTAACAACATAGGTTGTAGGTTGATTGCGATTGATTAGTTTTGCTGCTGCTGGATAGGCAGCACACCGATCTAAAAAATCTGTCCTGATTGCTACAATTACCCGCGTTTGTTTATCTATATCTGTTGCTTCATCTGCTATTAACTGGATAAAAGATTGTCGCTCTGTTTCATTTTTGCAGAGGGTAAATACTTCTTCAAATTGATCGATAAACAGCACAAACGGTTGATTATGCTGATTTTGTCGTTCTATAATTTCTACTAGGGTGCTAAGGGGATGCTTGCCTGGGGTAAAACGCTCGATTCCCCATTCGCGCATCAATTGCGGCAACAATCCTGCTTTGATTAAAGAAGATTTCCCACAACCAGATGGCCCAATTGCTGCTATAAAACGACCTTCACTCAGGCGATCTAATAGCAAACGAATTGCTGTTTCGCGTCCGCAAAAATACTTTTCTTGCTCCTGTTCAAACGAGCATAAACCTAAATAGGGATTTGCTCGATTTTTAGTAACTTCTAGGGCAATATCTTCTCCTCGGTAAGTTACTAACTTCACCGATCTTCCCCATCCCAAGTGAATCGGTTCTTGTAGCGTTGCTTTGATTTCACTGCTGATGTAATCGAATAAGCGATCGCCGCTAACTTCCCCTTTTTTATTAGCATTTTCTCGTGCAAGTCCTTTGAGGATAGCTCCGGTAAAAATACTATGCTCATCAGTCTTTAATGCTAATGCTTCCTCGTAACTGCGGCAAGCTGTAATCAAATAGTAATTCTTTTCCGAACTAAACGCGGTCATCGTTTGCCGCACCATGCTGCTTTCCAAAAAATTGCCGCTATGACAGCAATCGAGTAGCACCACCAAACTACTCAAAGTTGACTCCTGAATCAAATCGTTGAAGCCGATAAAATCAACTCCATTTTTTTGGTCAACAATGTCATTTCCCACTTTCTCCACTAGGCAATCTGAAGCGGCTAAATATCCCTTTGGCTTGCCAAAACCGTCCGCAACAGTCAATCCATGTCCGGTAAAATAAATCAGTGCTTCGTTGTTAGCTGCCTGTTCTAGTAGAAATGTTTTTATCCCTTGACGCAACTCCGCACCCGTCACTTTTTGTCTTGCTACTTCAAAGTCATTTTTGTCTGGATTCCAACGCTTTGGTAGGCGTTCAACTGCTTGGAAATCCCCATACTGTTCTAATACCCGTGCCACTGCTTCAGCATCGTTAGTCGCCTTCGAGAGATTGGCGAAGCTGCGGTTTTGATATTCACCAATTCCAATGACAAGGGCGTATCGAGCCATCGTGCTAAAAATCGATTTAAAGCGGGTTGACGAGTCCCCTTAAGGGTTATGGTAGTAGAAACACTGGATCTGTTCGGCGATCCGGAAAAAAACTTTACAATATACTTACGTTGATATTTTTGCACCAGTCGCTTACTGAGGCAGAGCCTCTAGATTCTCGTTCCCAGGCTCTTGCCTGGGAACGAGATCCGGGAGGGCTGCTGCCTCCCAAGTGAAAGATCTAAGTACTTAAACTTTACGCGAGGTAGTTAATGTCAGAATTGCAACGTTTTGGCTTTAAAGCGGATGGAGAAATCTACGAGGTTGAAATTGACTCAACGGGAAGCGAGAAGTCAGACGATCCGTTTGAGACGATGGGGGTGCGAGATGATGCGATCGCTCAACTACAGCAAGCTCGGCAGTTGATTCGATTTTATGCTATGTACGCTATCAGTGCTTTTAAAGATTTTGGTGCGGCTGAAATTGAAGAAGTAAGTTTGAAATTTGGGCTGAAAATGGGCGGCAAAGCTGGCATTCCTTACATCACTGAAGGATCGGCAGAAAGCAATTTAGAAATTCAGGTTAAGTGTAAGTTTCCCCCACCACAAAAACCCAATTCAGATCCGCAGGCGAGCAGTTGAGAATGTAATATCAAATCCGGTTGTCTCGTAACGAGCAGCTTAATTGCAAGCTTGCTAATTGCAAGCTTGCTAATTGCCCCTACAGGTCGTAATTTTGATGCAACCGGAAACGATATAATATCATGTCCTTTGGCAAAGGCAAGAGCAAGTGTTTTTGACAGGTGTAGGGGCACGGCATTATTATTGTTTCGGGTTAGAGAGCCAACTTTTTCATGCCGTGCCCAGAGTAGGGGCACGGCATTAAAAGTTTTTCGGGTGAGAAATCAACCTTTTTCATGCCGTGCCCCTACTATTTTCCTTTCAACTCTTCCCACAACTCCTGTGTCAAGGTGTTAAGACAAACGATGTAACAAGTTTCTCCCAGCGCATTTTTCCGAATCAAGAATTGATCTTGCTCGTTTTGGAACAAGCTAAAACCCAAACTTGATAAAATTTCATATCCTATTTGTAACTGCATTTTCAATCTCCTTAGCAAACAAATTGGATTGTTGCGATCGCTTAATCTTTAGTTTTATATATCTGTAACCAACGAGCTTGCATTCTTGTTAATCGCCTTTTTCCTATTAGCGATTGGCGATTAGGTAAATTTTCCCTCCCTGCCATGAAAAACTAATTTAACCTAGCGGTGTTGCCAATTTGGCATAACTTTACAAAAACTTACGAAAATTATGCTGACGGGCGAAATATCAAAGCCTGCTTTTAACTGCTCGACGAATCTCTTCCAAGCGAATTGTTCTGCCCGCTGCCGAACCGGGACAAGTTGTTTGAACGCGATCGCGGTGACCGCAAATCAAGGGTAAATTTTTTATACCAAAGTCTGCGGTTGGCGTCGGTACGGGAGTCACCGGATCGCCAAGTCCATAGCGGCGAAACAGCTTGGCGCACAATGCCACCGCTGACTGAAACTGCGCCTGGGTAATCGTTTGGCTGGTATAGTTGCCGTCAAAAGCAATACCTAGCCCATCATTTACCTTGTCGTGCGCTCCCCGCTTTAGTTGCGATCGCGCTTCGTATACCCTACCGCTAGGCATGATGACAAAATGGTAACCTATATCGCTCCAACCCCTCCCGGCTGGTGGCGGATCGACGTGGAACCGCCGAATTTGGCGCAACCTTTCTACCTCCGCAGATTGACTGGCATTAATAGGTAAATTGGGATACTCCGTGTGGTGAAAAGTGATGCGCTGGGGTTCTAAGTCTTCCACTTCCGCGGGAGTAATATCGAGCGTCCAAATGCTGCGCGACCAAACTCGAATCGTTTGTCTTTGCACAGATAGTTCAAATTGGGCGCGATCTTGCCCAGAACCGATAATTTCAATTAGTCGCTTCCCGGTTTGATTAAATAATACCGGAGCTTCCCATTGACCATCTTTGACGCGAGGACGTGCCAGTTCGTACTTTTTGTCTGCCAGTAGTACCAACTCGGAACCATCCGCGTAGCCAGAGGTTCTACCAAATAAAACAACAATTTCTTGAGTTTCGACAACTTTGGGAGTCCTGACAAAGCTGAGTGGAACGGGAGGCGGAACGACTTGAATTGTTAACTCGACACTTTGATCTTCAAGTGATAATTTAAGCAGACGATTACCTGGTTGCTGGAAGGCAAACTCAAACCGCCAAGCGCCATCAGGGTTAACCACACCAGCAGAAGTTGTGAATCGGTTGTCGATGGTGAGGGTGAGGGTTTTGCCTGCATCTTCAGGGGAAGCAGTTCCGGCGATCGCAAACGTCTGTCTCGCCTGAATCGGTTCTTTTGGCGCTTCGGTAATTGTCAGCATTTGTCTATTTTTGGCTCGTCCACCGTTCCCCATTTAAAGATAATACTGGCCTTTTTGATAATGGGTATTACCCCTCATAGGAAGCTGGGGAAGATGGGGAAGCTGGGGAAGCTGGAGAAGCAATTACTTTTAGTTCCAGAGTCTTCCTTGTCTTGCTTGCCTTCGTCATTTCCCTTTTTCTATCACAAGTAAGAGCCTGAAAACAGGAAATCGATGTACCTTAACAATGGAAAGCTAGGAAGTCATT
>DNGJ01000409.1 GCA_003486305.1 Cyanobacteria bacterium UBA11371 | reverse complement strand
CGTGTCCCGACCACCATGTTTGGATAAAAATCAAAATTTATTCACCCCGCGTTCCGACAAAATCTCAGGATTTACCCACGATGAACGTAGCCGGGACACGGCAATCATAAAATATTCACTTGTATCAAATATTGCGGATGCCGTGTCCCTACTTTTTTCTTTTATAGAAACCCGGAATATTAATGTCAGTCGTTAAAATTTTATCTGTAAAGGCCAATAATTTGCCCGGAAAACTATTGGTAAAATTATGATTTTTATCCGGCTAGTTATGAAAATAATAGCAGCGGGTGATATTTAAGTTGCCACTGCGTTCTAAACTGCTGGTTACCCAACCTACAAAGCTTGTGGGGGAGGCAGAATGCGCTGCGCCTCGAGATTGGTAACGAAAGCTAACCGGGATATTGACGAATGTCCCCCATAGCGCTACGCTCTTTCGTTAAGGTTGTTTGAGTTCAACAACAACAACCCTTGTCCGCAAAAAATCTAGTATCGCTGCCCAATGCCGATTGCCACGGCAATGGACAGCTTGACCCCCAAACTGTCATTACCAGCCTGGAGGCTAAATGAGAATTTTAACATTCTCTGTAGCCACCCTGCGAAAGTGCTGCCTGCGGGGTGGCTAGATTTTTTGGTTTCTAATCCAAAAAACAGGAGAATATATCATGGCACAAGAGTTTTTGTCTGACTCTAACGGGTTCGATCGTCCAAATTCTGACGGCGGAGAACCCCAACGAGAACGCATCGAGTTTTTGATTATCGGTACTCGCGAGGGGGTGATGGCAGAAATCCGCAAGTTTTACGCAATGGGATTTGCTCAACCTGATGAATGGAGTCGCCTGACGCCAGTACCCAATACGGATCAGGTGATGACTATCCTGGTGCGCTACCGCTGGCCCAGGATCTACTGATTCATCGAGTCGGAAGTCTGGACGTTAAGGTATGCAAAACAAACCCGGTTTTTTTGGAAAAACCGGGTTTCTGATGCGGATCTAGGAAACAGACAATACAGCTGCTCAAGGGAAAGAGTGCGATCGCTGCTTCAGGAACATTTCCAGCCTCCCAGCACTCCTATTATTCAACAGCTTGAAACATCTCATTCCCATTGAAATCCCTCTATTAAAGAGGGGGTATCCATTATGATTCTGATTCGTGAGGTAGTACAACAAGTTCTCAATACAGGTTATCTAAGCATTGAAGCCGAAAATCAACTGCGGCAGCTTTTAAGCACCAAATACGATATGGAAGACCTCAACGCCTTCCTATCATTACAACAAGCAGCGAGCGAAGGTCGTGTCAAACAAGAGTCCCGCGAAGTTTTAACAACCACAAGATAAATGCTATTTTTTTATATTGCTAATTGCTAATTGCTAATGGTAAAGTTGGCAACTACCACTAGGGATTAGCGATTGGCTATTTGGCTCTTTTGGAATTGGTAGGCCAATGTTCATCATGAACATTTTTACTCTCCTGAAAGCATACTAAAAATGGAAGAGCCGAGTTTGTGTAGGCGCGACTTCAGTCGTTGGGATAAATCAGGCAATTAGCAATTAGCCATTAGCAATTAGCAATTAACCAAAAAACGCTCGAAGTTTAATTCGAGCGTTTTTGGGTTATTTAAAAGTTGGGTTATTCAGCAGCACCGGGCGCAAGTACGCGCTTTTCGCCCTGAACGACCTTGACTTTACCTTCTTCATCCACATCTACAACTGCTACATCGCCGTTCTTGACGCTACCAGACAGAATTTCTTCTGCTAGGGAGTCTTCTAATAGGCGCATAATCGCACGACGTAAGGGTCTTGCGCCGTAGCTGGGGTTGTAGCCTTCGGTCACGAGGCGATCTTTGAACCGTTCGGTGACTTCGAGGGTAATTCCCTGCTCTTTCAGGCGATTAAACACCTCTTTGAGCATGATATCGGCGATTTCTTTCACCTCGTCGCGGTTGAGTTGGCGGAAGACGATGATTTCATCGAGACGGTTGAGGAACTCTGGACGGAAGTATTGCTTCAGTTCTTCGTTCACCAACGACTTGATGCGGTTGTATTGAGCATCGGTTTGATTTTCGGCAAAATCGAAGCCCAAACCGCCGCCGCCTTTTTCAATCACCTTGGAACCGATGTTAGAAGTCATGATCAGCAAGGTATTCTTGAAGTCTACCGTGCGACCTTTAGCATCGGTGAGGCGACCGTCTTCTAGGATTTGCAGCAGCATGTTGAATACATCGGGGTGGGCTTTTTCGATTTCGTCGAATAGCACCACGGTGTAGGGACGACGGCGCACTGCTTCGGTAAGCTGACCGCCTTCGTTGTATCCTACGTAACCTGGAGGCGAACCGATGAGTTTGGAAACCGTATGGCGTTCCATATATTCGGACATATCCAGGCGAATCATCGCTTCTTCTGAGCCGAAGAAGTAAGAAGCCAAAGACTTCGCCAATTCTGTTTTACCAACGCCGGTGGGACCGGAGAAGATAAAGCTGGCGATTGGTCGGTTGGGGTTCTTCAGACCGACTCTGGCGCGACGGATGGCGCGAGAAACGGCGGTTACTGCATCGTCCTGACCGATTAAGCGCTGGTGCAGGGTATCTTCCATGTGCAGCAGCTTTTCGGATTCGGATTCGGTGAGTTTGTTTACTGGGATACCAGTCCAGGAGGCGACGATTTGGGCGATGTCTTCTTCGGTGACAACGGGAGAAACATCGCGATCGCTTCCTTCGGATTTTTTAGTGGCGGAAATTGCCCGAATTTGGGCTTTGATTTCCATTTCGCGATCGCGCAATTCTCCGGCGCGGTCGAAGTCTTGAGATCTAACCGCGTCGTCCTTTTCTTTAAGTACCTGACGCAGTTCCTTATCCAATTCCTTCGCTGCTGGTGGCAGTTGGGAGTTAATCAAACGTACTCTAGATCCTGCTTCGTCGATCAAGTCGATCGCTTTATCGGGTAGATACCGATCGGAAATATACCGATCCGATAGCTTCGCTGCTGCGACTAGCGCTTCGTCGGAGATTTTGAGTTTGTGGTGTTGCTCGTAGCGATCGCGCAACCCATACAATATTTCAATTGTTTCATCTACGCTGGGTTCGCCCACCATTACGGGCTGGAAGCGCCGTTCTAGTGCTGCGTCCCGTTCGATATGCTTGCGATACTCATCTAACGTTGTGGCGCCGATGCACTGGAGTTCACCGCGTGCCAAGGCTGGTTTTAGAATATTCGCTGCGTCGATTGCACCCTCTGCTGCCCCTGCGCCGATCAGGGTATGGACTTCATCGATCACGAGGATGACATTCCCCGCGCTGCGAATTTCGTCCATGATTTTTTTGAGGCGTTCTTCAAATTCACCCCGATATTTAGTCCCTGCGACGAGCAATCCAATATCGAGAGTAACGACCCGTTTGTCTTCTAGGATGTCCGGAACGTCGTTATTAGCGATGCGTTGGGCTAACCCTTCTGCGATCGCTGTTTTGCCGACCCCTGGTTCTCCAATTAACACCGGGTTGTTCTTGGTACGACGACCCAAAATTTGAATTACCCGTTCGATTTCTTTTTGGCGTCCCACTACGGGATCGAGCTTGCCTTCCGTCGCCATTTGGGTCAAGTTCGAGCCAAATTCGTCTAAGGTTGGCGTCTTGGTGCGTCCTGATTGAGCGCCCGTTGTTACTTCTGCGGTTTCGCCCAACATACGAATTACCTGAGTGCGTACCTTTGACAGGTCTACGCCCAGGTTTTCCAGGACTCTGGCTGCGACGCCTTCCCCTTCCCT
>DNGJ01000407.1 GCA_003486305.1 Cyanobacteria bacterium UBA11371 | reverse complement strand
TAATTTCATTTGCTTTTCGGAAGATAGTTATTAGGTTCGCTCTTCACAATCAACTCCGAAATAACTCATAAGAGGTGTATATGACAACCGCAACAATAGATACTTGCATTCAAGATTGTCTTGATTGCCTGCGTGAATGTGAAATCTGTGCTGATGCTTGCCTGAGCGGTGAGACAGCGGCAATGATGGCTGAATGTATCAGGCTATGCCGTGATTGCGCCGATCTGTGTGCGCTTTGCGCTCGCTTCTCGATCCGAAAATCAAGTCTTTATGCTGAAGCCTGCAACGCTTGCGCGAAAGCCTGTGACCTCTGCGCTCAAGAATGCGAAAAACACGCCGCCCACGCTGCTCACTGTCAAAGCTGTGCTGAAGCTTGCCGTCGTTGTGCCAAGAGTTGCCGCGAGATAGCACAGGCAGCGTAAAACTTAGGGGTTTTTTGATAACCTAGATACGAGGAATTGTTAGTAGCATCAGAAGCCATGTTTCCCAATGTAACGTTGACTTTCGATAGTCACTATACCACTTGAAAAAGAGAGAATCCTTAATCTTCAAAGCCTGATGACTTCGGCGGCAGCTTTCTGGTGCTACTTTTTTCTTATTTCTTTATCCCCAAGAATACATCCAAAAACTGAATTAAGCCTCGAACTCTGTCATAGTTAAGATCTTCAAAGCAGATAGGCATTGGTCACGTACTGCTGTACCATGCGATGGGTGTTGAAAAATGAGGCATTCAAAGCGATCGCTTGCCGCATGACATCAATCCAGCGATCGCGCTCCCGATAAAACATCGGAACAATGACGTTTTGTAGCTTCCGATATAAGTCCTCTGCATCCTGCCCGTTGGGGAACTCTGACTTTGAAGCGCAGCACTCTGGTTCCTGGGAACCGATAGACCAGCCAGTTACGCCTTCAATATGCCCCTCAATCCACCAGCCATCGAGAATGCTGAAACTGGGAACCCCATTGTGTGCAGCCTTCATGCCAGAGGTTCCAGAGGCTTCTAAAGGTCGCTGCGGCGTGTTGAGCCAAAGATCCACCCCAGAAATAATCAGTCTGGCTAGCTCCATGTCGTAGTTTTCCAGGAAAATCACGGGAATTTGATCCCCCAGTTGGCGCGAAACCTCGACAATGTGGCGAATTAAATCTTTGCCAGCTTCATCTTTTGGATGTGCCTTCCCCGCGAAGACAAACTGCAAGGAACCTACCTGTTGGGCAATCTCTAAAAGCCAATTGATATCTGAAAAGATTAAATCTGCCCGCTTGTAAGGCGTCGCCCTATGCGCGAATCCAATTGTTAGGATGTCAGCTGAAAGCGAAAGATGCTTTCTCTCCTGAATATAGGCTAAAAGAAGCGCTTTAGCCACCACATGCGCTTCCCAAATCTCCTGTTTGGGAATGCTGATGGCATGTCTCAACATGGAGGGGTCGTTGCTCCAACCGGGAATATGGTAGTTATATAAAGCTCTGAAACTATCGCAAGTCCAAGTCCAAGAATGCACCCCATTCGTAATGTGGTGGATGGGGTATCCCGGAAACATTTCTTGCGAAACTTCTTCGTGCCGCTTGGCTACACCGTTGATATAGCGACTGAGGTTTAATCCTAGTGTTGTCGCATTCAAGCGATCGCAACCCGCTAACATTTGCAGCACTTCGAGAGGCACAACTTGCCCCAAAGTATACTGCACCAGGCTGTAGTCAAATTGATCTGGCTCTGCTGGACTGGGTCTGTGAATAGTAAAAATACATTGCTCTCTGACGCTGTTAAAATCCCACTCGGCTGGCTGTATCCTGTTGTGTCTTTTTAACAGTTCCAACACCAGCAAACTTGCACGCCCTTCGTTCATGTGGAATCTCTCAACTTTGCTGTATCCCAGGGCGTAAAGCATTCTCACCCCACCAATTCCGAGTACAATCTCTTGGTGTAGCCTATACCACTCTTCCTCGCTGTCAAGGAAATCTGTCAGGGTGCGGTCATAAGTCGTGTTTCTCTCAACATCGGCGTCTAACAAAATCAATGGGACGATATAGCCAGTTAAACCGACAATGTCATATTGCCAAGCTCGAACTTGAACTTTCCGATGCTCGATTTCCACCCGGACTGTTTCAGCCAAAGGGCGTAAGAAACGCTCAGGAAAACACTGAACAGACTGTTCCATCTGTCCGACCCATTCATCCAGCTTTTGGTCAAAGTAACCTTTTCGATAGAGAAGACTAACCCCTACAATCGGTACTCGCAGATCGGCACAGGATTTTAAGGTGTCGCCAGCCAGGATGCCTAAGCCACCACTATAAGTAGGCAGATCTGAAGCGATCGCAATCTCTGGAGAAAAATAGGCAATCCGCCGATTCTCCTTCGCCTCATCGAAACTGGTGCTAACATGTGTTGTAATATATTGCTGCGGATTTTCAAAAAACTTGTTTCGACAGTATTCCGAGCAGAAGTAAATTGTTTGATTCTCGTGGCAGACTGTCAGATCTATACCGGGCTGAATCGTCATTCCACAAACCGGGTCTTTTAGGATCGCTTTCATAGTGATGTTTCTCGTTTTAGGTCAAACTTGGAAGGAAATAAATTGTATTTCATCGCTCACCTATTGCAATATAAACAAATCCCATAAATAGCTCGATTGTGCAGGGATTTTTGAGGTATTTATTAATCGATTCCCAGGGATGACGAGTTGCCATTTCCATCGTTCCACCAAATGGGCGCACGAAGACGAAAGCGAGCAAGGGCGCAAACTGTGCCAGAGGATTTGAAGGCACCTTCAAATCCAAAACTACCCAGCGCTTTCCAGGTGATAAAGTTTGGCAGCCATTCTGGATAACCTGGTCGAATTCAGGTACTAAAGTGAGGGCAAAGGTTGAGACGATCCCATCTACCCCCGTTGGAAATTCAAATAAGGCAGCATCGCTCTGCACTAGCTCCACATTTGACCACCCCTCTTTTTCCACTCGTTTTCGAGCCTGAGCCAGCATGGCATCAGTTAAATCAACGCCAATAATTTTCCCTTTTGACCCTACGGCTTTTTCCAATAATGAAAAGTTTACCCCGGTACCACAACCTAAATCTACAACTGTATCTCCCCGTCGCAGATTGAGTTCTTTCACAGCCTGTTTTCGATATGTCCAGGAGTTAAATACGATGTCATACACTTTGGCAAAAAAGTTATAGTATTTGGCTCTTTTGCGGTAAATTTTAATCAAATCTTCACGGTTGTTACTCACCGTAGCATTGTGCGTAAGCAGATTCATTTTGAATTCCTCCACTAGCTAGCTAAAAACACTACAAGTTGTCAATCTTGTTTCTGCCTTTGCCGTTTCTTTTAAATACAACGACGGTAAACGGCAAAGGCGTATTTCTCAAAATACGAGCAATTGTTTAGTAGTTTCACGCCCAAAAATGAAATTGAGATGAAATCCCTATTAACTTAGTGCCAGTTTTTATAAAAATTTACGTTGGGATTTTAGGATGTTTATTAAGTTTTATTAAAAAGTATAAATTTTAATTCAGGAACGGTTATATAAGAAATTTGTACTCAGCTCATCATTTCATCCTGATTTCATTTTTATCTTCTATATCTTGAATTAATGACACCTATTAAATGGGGCTAGTTATAACGAGTTTTGCAGAAAAATGGTTCGATGACCCGTTATGTAAATTTTAAATCATCGCTATCAATCAGCAAATTTTGGGGATTTCCCAAATAGGCAAGGAGTCAAACATGATTATGAATACCCTACGTACAACCTTTTTGATGGCAAGTAAAAATCGTCACGGTGCAATACAGCAACCATGAATCGCAAGTCTATCTCTAGGTGGGTGGTTCGCATTCTGGCTGCACCAGAAACGAATCTATTTCTATTCGCTTTTCTCCTCAACTTTGTTTACGAAGTTTGGCAATCCCCTTATTACGAATTTTATCGAGCGCCTTCTCTGGCAGATAAAATTAAAGATCTCACCCACTGTACGTTTAGTGATGGTGTCATCACTCTGATCGGTAGTTGGGTTGTGAGTGGATTGGTGCGTTCTCGTTACTGGGTACTTAAACCAACCCGGAAGTTAACATTGCTTTTTACTGGCGTAGGTTTAGTCATCACTCTCGTCATTGAAACGGGACAAATTGCTACTTGGGGGGTTGTGAAGGAAAGTCAAGCGATTGGCTTCGATTATTCTCATCCCTTCGAGGGACAGTTGAGCAAGCATATCCCGTTTGATTGGAAAGTTACTTCATAAGTACAAGAAGTAAAAATGCCCCAATTGTCCGCGCATAGGAATGGGCAAGTGGGGCATTTATTAACAGATATAAGATTAACATCGGAGATTTTAATTATGGACATACCATCAAAAAATCCGCAAGTAAAACGCACGAAGAGATAGATAATTTTATTGGCAATCGCTGCTGGAATTGCTACGATTTCTACCGCCGCCTACACAATTTTACGATATCGCCAACTGCCTTCGACTCCGGCATCAACTGGCGAACCAACTGTTGCGATCGCTAGAACCATAACAGCCATAGGACGTTTAGAACCCAAAGAGGAAGCGGTTCACCCAGCCACATCTAGCTCTTTAGAAGGCAGTAAAATTCTGCAAATTTTAGTCAAAGAAGGAGATAAAGTCCAGGCGGGGCAAATTCTTGCCATCCTCGATACGCGCGATCGCCGTTTGGCTGCTTTAAAAGAAGCTCAGCAACAAGTTAAAGTTGCCCAAGCAAATTTAGCTCAGGTCAAAGCTGGCGCTAAAACTGGGGAAATTGATGCCCAAAAATCAACAATTGCTCGCTTAGAAGCTCAGTTACGCGGGGAAGTTGCCACTGAGCAGGCAACAGTTGCTCGTTTCAAAGCTCAGTTGAGCGGAGCAGTTGCCACCCAACAGGAAACAATCGCTCGCTTAGAAGCTCAATTACGCGGGGACATTGCCACTCAACAGGAAACAATCGCTCGTTTAGAAGCTCAGTTACGCAATGCTCAGACAGAGTATCAACGCTATCAAAAATTATACCAAAATGGGGCAAGTTCTGCATCGATTATTGACAGTAAACGTCTGGCTGTAGACACGGCTCAAGACCAGGTTAATGAAGCCAAAGCTAATCTAAAGCGAACCAGAGAAACCCTTCAAAAGCAGATCGACGAAGCTGAAGCTAATCTAAACCAAACTCGAGAAACCTTGCAACAACAAATTAACGAAGCACAAGCAACCTTAAATAAAACTAGAGCCACAATTCCCCAGCAAATCAACGAAGCTAAAGCGAATTTGAACCGGATCGCAGAAGTCCGTCCGACTGACGTACAAGCAGCACAAGCAGCGGTAGACAAGGCACTAGCCAGCGTAGAAAAAGCCAAAGCTGACCTAGAAACAGCCTACGTGCGATCGCCAAAATCCGGTCGGATTTTGAAAATTCATACCCGTCCTGGAGAAGCGATAAGCAACCAGGGAGAAGGAATTTTCAAACTCGGTCAAACCGACCAAATGTACGCCGTAGCAGAGGTGTATGAAACCGACATTGGTAAAGTCCGCTTGGGACAACGTGCCACAGTTACCAGCGATGCCTTGACTGGAAAATTGCAAGGTACGGTCGATCAAATTGGTTGGGAAGTTGGTAAAAAAGACGTTCTCAGCACCGATCCAGCCGCCGCCACTGATGTGAGAGTCGTCGAAGTCAAAATTCGTCTAGATCCCACTTCTAGCCAGCAAGTTGCTGCTTTAACCAACCTGCAAGTAACTGTGGAGATTCAACCATGAGCCGCAAACTTTTTCTAGCTTGGCTGCAACTTTCTAGGGAAAGAATTAGACTCCTGGTTGCTTTAGCAGGGATTGGTTTTGCAGTCATTCTGATGTTTATGCAAATAGGATTTCAGGCAGCATTGTATAAGAGTGCAACCCGCGTACATGAAAGTCTAAACGCAGATTTAGTGTTGATTAATCCTCGCTCCCGCGCACTCATTAGTATGAATAATTTCTCCAGACGGCGTTTGTATCAAGCTCTCAGTTTTGACGGCGTAGAGTCGATTAACTCAGTGTACGTGGGTTTGGGAACCTGGAAGAGTCCGGAAAGTTCGCGCGATCGCGCTATCCTAGTGATAGGCATCGATCCAACCAAAATAACTCTGCACATCTCAGAAATCAATCAATACCTGGAGCAACTAAAACTCGAAGATGTTGCCATCCTCGATCGAATTTCGCGCCCCGAATTTAAGCCATTTATTACCGAAGTTGCCAAAGGTAACGTCATTACGCCTGAAATCAACGGGCGGCGAATTAAAGTAGTAGGTTTATTTACAGTTGGTTCTTCTTTTGGTTCCGACGCCTTGCTAATTACCAGCGATGTAAATTTATTGCGGATTTTCAATTCCCGCGAACCGGGGGAAATTAATATCGGGTTAATTAAACTCAAACCGGGTGTAAATATTCAAAATGTAGGGCGGGAACTCAAAAATAACTTACCCAACGATATCCAAATTCTCACTCACGATGAATTTGTAGAATTTGAGAAAACCTACTGGCAGAAGAATACAGCGATTGGCTTTGTTTTCACGCTAGGAACCATTATGGGATTCATCGTTGGCAGCGTAATTGTTTATCAAGTTCTCTATACCAATGTCACCGATCACCTCGCCGAATACGCAACGCTAAAAGCAATGGGTTACAGAGATATTTACCTGTTAAAGATGGTATTTCAAGAAGCCCTAATTCTAGGAGTGTTAGGTTATATACCCGGATTTGCCATCACGCTTGGTCTATACGACCTCACCAAAAAAGCCACCAGTTTACCGATGGAAATGGATATTGGACGGGGATTAATGGTCTTAACATTGACCATTTTGATGTGTTTTATTTCCGGTGCGATCGCTGTCCGTAAATTGCAAGCCGCCGACCCTGCCGACATTTTCTAATCTACGTGCGATGAGAACAAGAGCCACTATGTCTCAAGAACCTGTAGTCACAATTCAACATGTCAATCACTACTTCGGTCAGGGCGACCTAAAGAAGCAGATTCTCTTTGACATTAACCTAGAAATATATGCCGGAGAAATTGTAATTATGACTGGTCCATCTGGGTCAGGAAAAACTACTTTGTTAACCTTGATTGGCGGTTTGCGGTCTATTCAAGAAGGCAGTCTTAAAGTTCTAAATCATGAGCTTTATGGAGCCAGCCGAGAACAAGCAGTGGAAGTCCGTCGCCATATTGGCTATATTTTCCAAGCTCATAATTTGCTGAAATTTTTAACGGCTTGGCAAAATGTGCAAACATCTCTTGAACTCCACGAAGAGATTGCGCCTGAAGAATTCCGTCCTAGAGCGGAAGCCATGCTCAAGGCAGTGGGGTTAGAACATCGGGTGAATTATTATCCAGAAAATCTGTCCGGAGGACAGAAACAAAAAGTAGCGATCGCCCGCGCCCTAGTTAGTCATCCCAAGTTAGTTCTAGCCGACGAACCAACTGCCGCTTTAGATAGTAAGTCAGGTAGAGATGTGGTGGAACTGATGCAGCATCTGGCTCAAGAACAAGGATGTCCTATCCTGGTTGTAACTCACGACAATCGCATTTTAGACATTGCCAACCGCATCGTACACATGGAAGATGGGCGGCTAGCCGTGAATACTCCTGTTCCTGCGAGTTAATTATTCTTTATCTACTTTTAGGGATTTCATCCTGATTTCATTCTTTTTTGAGATGGTTGTAATAGGCTTCGTGCTTCAACCTCGTTGCTGAAATTACTTTTAAGGTGCCGCAAGAGGGCACATGCAGCCTGAAAGTCAAAGTTTTTGGAGTTCAGGATTAACAAAAGTTTGCTGGTTCTTTTTGCTTCTGGAGATTTGTTATGCCCGTTGAAAAAGATGAAGATCGGAATGCTCCTAATGCCGAACACTTTGGTGGCAGCTTAGTCATGCTGCTTTTCTTTTTAGCGCTGTTTCATTTTGTCGTATCTCCTTCTCTGCGCCCCCCAGCAAATGAGGTTCTCTACAGCCAATTTCTCAAAGATGTGAAGGAGGGCAAGGTCGGCAAAGCCTTGGTGGGACAAAATCGGATTCAATATATTCTCAAATCCGATTTACCCAAAGCACAGGCAACCCAACCAAATAATTCACCCCCGCCCAAAGTTTATGTCACCACGCCCGTAGCCGACGACCGGGACTTGACGAAGCTATTAGAAGATAAAAATGTAGAATTTGGTGCCCCACCACCCGATAACAGTGGCTTTTTTAGCACCCTTCTGGGATGGGTGATTCCCCCCCTAATTTTCATTGGGATTTGGGGTTGGTTGATGAACCGCGCCCAACAGGGAGGAGCAGCCGCTCTAACTGTTGGTAAAAGTAAGGCTCGCATTTATTCTGAAGGGCATACGGGAGCAACTTTTACTGACGTTGCCGGAATTGATGAGGCTAAAGAAGAACTCCAAGAAATCGTAGAATTTCTGAAAAACTCTGACAAATATACCCGTGTGGGAGCTAAGATTCCCAAAGGCGTGCTGTTGGTAGGAGCGCCGGGGACGGGCAAAACTCTCCTAGCCAAAGCGGTTGCTGGAGAAGCTAGCGTTCCTTTTTTTAGTATCTCCGGCTCCGAGTTTATTGAATTGTTTGTCGGCGTTGGAGCCGCACGAGTTCGAGATTTATTTCAACAGGCAGTCGTATCATTACCAATGCAGGCGGTACAGGTAACGGCGGCAACATTACCCTGGATGTGGATACGATTTCCATACTCGAGGGCAGCAAAATCACTGCCAATGCTGTTGTCGGTCGCGGTGGCAATATTAGCATCACGACTCAAGGACTGTTCAGATCTGTTGATAGTAATATTACGGCTGCTTCTCAATTAGGCATCAATGGGGTAGTAAATATTTCCTCACTTTCCTTCGATCAGCAAAATGTAGTGGCTCCTCCCGCCAGTAATTTTGTCAGCACCGATCAAGTGGTCGCTAATAGCTGTCTGCCACGTCAAGGCAATAGTCAAGGAACATTTGTAGTGACAGGCAATGGCGGATTGCCGGAAAATCCCGAAACTGCAACCATTCCCTACCAAGTGGTACAAGTGGTGCCCCTGCAGACTCAGCAAGCACAATCGAGCTTTCAGGAGTCGCAAGATGCTGCTTCTGTTGCCACTCCCAGTTGGAAATTTGGCGACCCCATAGTAGAAGCAACTGAGTTTAGCGTCAATGCACAGGGACAAGTGGTACTGACTGCCAAGAGGAATTCTGCGGCGGCAGCGATCGCACACCCCCAACCAATCCCCTGTCAATCCCGCTGATTCGTTATTTCTGGATTCATAGCAAAAATAGCCAGATTACAGCGCCAAATTAAAAACGGCAGGAACAAGCGATCGCGCTCGATCGGGCAGATGCAGCTTTACAGAAAAAAATTGCTTATGCTCAACAGTTTGCCGCTCAAAATGTCATCAGACAAGAGGATTTAATCTATACCAGCGAAACAGATTTGATTGCTCAAGAGATAGAACAATCGGCTCAAATTGATCGGGAATGGCAGCGACGCTTGGACTCGGGTAATGGAACGGGCGAGCGCATTTCATCCTAATTTCATAAACATCTGTCAATTTAATAAATAGGAAACGTTATTAAGCTTTTTCATCAGGAGGTTTCCATGAATGCAAATAGGCGTCATCAAACTATTCTCAGCACTGCAACCGCAGGTTTAGCAGCCCTGGTACTTGCAGTCAGTCCCTCATTGGCACAAGCTCAAACAGCAACCCCGACTGCACCATCCCAGGAGCAACAACAAATGATGACCGAAATGCGCCAAATGATGGCAGATATGCGTCAGATGATGACACAGTGTAAAGGCATGATGGAGCGCGGCGGCATGATGGGTAATCCCATGATGGAGCGCGGCATGATGGACAATTCCAGGATGCAGCAAAACAGTAATAACCAACCTACCGAGAATCAGCACAACCAACATCACCCCGACA
Organism: Cyanobacteria bacterium UBA11371; assembly: GCA_003486305.1. Classification (GTDB taxonomy): domain Bacteria; phylum Cyanobacteriota; class Cyanobacteriia; order Cyanobacteriales; family Aerosakkonemataceae; genus Microseira. The sequence goes on along the minus strand of DNGJ01000407.1, from coordinate 3,259 downwards.
ATACAAATACCACAAAAGATTTGAGCAAAAGCAGTCCTAGCATGACCTTGAAGAATATCTAACAAGAGTCAGTCCTAAGAGTGCGATCGCGCGCTAAGATTCGGGTAACAGTTCGGCGTCGGCTGTTTTGGAAATTCAGTATGAGCGAAACCACAGTTCGTCAACAGTACGATCAGATGGCAGCAGTGTATGACCAACGCTGGCGCAGCTATATTGCAAATACGTTGTCATTCCTCAAAACCTGGGCGCATCTCTCTCCAACTGCGACTGTGCTAGATGTTGCTTGCGGCACAGGGGAGTTTGAACGGCTAGTGCTAGCCGAGCGTCCGATGCAACAAATGGTTGGAGTAGACATTTCCGAGAAAATGTTAGCGATCGCACGGCAAAAATTGCACGTCTACCCTAATGTTTCATTTCACGTTGCACCTGCATCAGCGTTACCCTTTCCTGACAACAGTTTCGATGTCGTCGTGTCTGCTAATTCATTTCACTACTTTGATGACCCCAACGCTGCATTAGCAGAAATAAAACGGGTTGTAAAACCTGATGGAACAGTCATCATTCTGGACTGGTGCAAAGATTATTTACTGTGTAAAATCCTCGACCTTGTGTTGAAGGTTTTAGATCCGGCTTATCAGCAGTGCTACACCCAAGCAGAATTTCATCGCTTGCTCAAATTTGCGGGGTTTGATATTCGCCGTGCCACCAAAGTTCGTTTTGGTATTTTTTGGGGATTAATGATTGTAACGGCAGTCCCTCTACTCAAAACGAATCACATCCCTCATACCTAACCAGTTGTAGCGTTTAATTCCCCAAGGTAATGCAATCAGAACAATGAGAAAAATAACTGCCAAAGCAACCGCCACTGGCATCTGGACACTGAAAGCTGAACCCATATAAGTAAGCAGGAACGTTGAAGGGATCATTCCTAATAGAGTGGCAGTAGCATAAATAGGTAAAGAAATCCCGGTAATTCCGGCTCCGTAGCTAATTAAGTCAAAAGAAAGAACTGGCAGCAGGCGCGTGATAAAAATCAGCCAACCAAGATAAACTTCTCCTCGCCGCTTGGAAAAATATATAGCTTTTCCTGTCAAACCTTTGACGGCTGAACGTCCTAACGTCCGTCCCAAAAAGTAAGCGATTAAACTCCCTATAAATCCACCAATTACACTATAAATTCCTGCTAACGTTGACCCCCATATCGCTCCTGCAACTACAGCTAACGGGGCGCTAGGGACTGGACTAATAACCACTGATAAGGCCAGCACGCTAATATAAACTAACGGCCCTAACAGTCCTAAGTTTTTTACGATCTGCCTAAAACTATCTGGCGTAAACAGGTTGATTTCAGGATGCTGCAACCACCAACAAATCAGCAAGCACAGGAAAAAAACGGTGAGAGCAATGGCATTAGAACGATTAAATAGAATTTGGAACCTGTTCCATCTTTTCATGGCATCTTCAATTTTCTATTTTTACTTTAATTTGAAGCACGACTACCTCTAGCGTTTCACGTTAATATATAGTTACTACGTTTGCATCTGTCTAATGGCGTGATGACAATTTTTGGCTAAGGATGGAGAATAATTTTATCCTAAGTTCATTTTTTTAGGAATCAATGTATTTGTCAAAACAATTAGCAGATGAAATCCCCTAATTTACACAAGACTATGAGAATCTTAATCGTTGAAGATGATGACCGGATTGCTAAACCTTTAACCGAGTATTTAAAACGGCAACAATATACCGTAGATACAGCCAAAGATGGAATTGAGGGTTGGGAATACGCCGAGTCAGCGTTATATGATGTGATTTTATTAGATTTAATGTTGCCTCGTTTAGATGGAATTACGCTGTGCAAGCGTTTACGGGCGGCAAAATCCAATGCTCTTATCTTGATGCTAACCGCCAAAGATACAACAGACGATAAAATAATTGGACTCGATAGCGGCGCTGATGATTATTTAGTCAAGCCGTTTGAATTAAGAGAATTAGCCGCCCGAATTAGGGCTTTATTGCGCCGTACAAGAGAAACTCGTCCGCCTATTTTAATCCACGGTAATTTGCAACTCGATCCAGCTACACGCGAGGCTACTTACGACGGAAAAATCTTGTCATTGACTCCTAGAGAATATATGATATTAGAATGCTTTTTAATCAACCCAAATCAAGTCTTGACGAAGGCTGCTATCTTCGATAAACTATGGGAATTTGATAAATGTTCTGGAGAAGAAACGGTCAAAACTCACCTGACTAACTTGCGTAAAAAACTCAGGGCGGCGGGAAGTGAAGAAAATTTTATCGAAACGGTGTATGGAATTGGTTATCGTCTGCGTGCTAAGTAATAGATCCGAGCAAGTTTGGATTTAAAAAGGTTCAAGAATGTGTTTCAAAAAATTAGGTTGCGGTTGTTATTGTCTTATTTAGGGGTATTCGCAACGCTGTTGGGAATATTTGCGATCGCGGTGCGAATTGTCTTCACTCGCAGTTTAGCTCAACAACTCACAGACAAGTTGACTGCTTTAGGACAAGGCGCTGCCGCTAAGGTAGAATTTGAGGATGGACATTTTAAAGTTGAAAGCGACTTTTCGACGGAAAATCCAATTGCTAAAAATCAAACAGTACAATGGTTTGACCCTCAAGGTCGTTTAGTTTTAAAGCAAGGAAATTTACCAATAAACTTACCTTTTAATGGTAAGAAAACAGTTCAATTTCAAACGGGTAATATTCGTATAAAAGCTGTAAATTTACCCGTGATTGATAGCGACGATAGAAAGTTAATTGGTTATGTCAGGGTAAGCGAATCTTTAGAAGAATTTGACAAAACACTGAACAAATTAGATTGGGGACTAGGTGGTGGAATTGTCCTTGCTTTAATGTTGGGCGGTATCGGTGGGGCAATTTTAACTCGTCAGGCGATGGAACCTATTGAAGAGAGTTTTCAACGCTTGAAGCAGTTTACTGCTGATGCTTCCCATGAACTCCGCAGCCCTTTAATGGCAATAAAAATGAATGCGGAACTAGCACTAGAATATCCAGAAGAAATCGGCCCAAAAGATGTAGAAAAATTCAGCGCGATCGCAAGTGCTACGAACCAAATGACTCGCCTGACAGAAGACTTACTGTTTTTGGCACGCAACGACAAAGTTAAACATCGGAATTGGGAGGCGCTGAATTTAACTTCAATTTTGGAGAACTTGGTGCATCTGTATAAACCGCAAGCCGAAGCTAAAAAAATTAACTTTAAATCTCAATTGAT
>DNGJ01000321.1 GCA_003486305.1 Cyanobacteria bacterium UBA11371 | reverse complement strand
CTGGTTAAGTGGCGCACGTCATCCGTGTAACGTATAAGCGTAGGAGCTTTCACTTCTTTTCCGAACAACCTTTTGGTATTTCGGATTCTGTTTGCTTTATCGCTGGGAAACTGTGCCTCTATGCGTTGTTGCATACCGTGGAGCGCGATGTTCGTTAAAAGTGGTGAGATACTACCACCTTGCGGAACACCCTCCAGTGTCTCTTGAAATCCCTTCCTTTCTGCCCATCTGCTGAAGTCGATTACTCCCGCTTTGAGCCACGCTTTGATTTGACGCTCGAAGACTAGAAAGGTATTAAGTTTTTCTAACAGTTTGGCATGGTTTATTTTGTCAAAACATCGGCAAATGTCTGCATCCAAAACATACTTCGGTTTTTGGGCGATGTAGGTTCGGATTGCTTCAATTGCGTCATGACAAGATCTGCCGGGTCTAAAGCCGTATGATTCAGACTCAAAACGTGCTTCCCATTCTGGCTCTAACGCCAGCTTGATTAGCGTTTGTTTTGCTCTTTCCTCAATTGTTGGGATTCCGAGTCCTCGTTTTTCCGGCTTTCCGGGTTTGGGAATCCAAACCCTTCGAGTCGGTGCTGATTTCCCGTTTACTTTCAGGTTTTTAGCCAGTTCTAATCGTGCTGGAGGTTTTAAGGATTTTATCCCGTCAACTCCAGCCGTAACCCGACCTTTATTGTCCTGTGTAACCCGTCGCACGGCGATTAGTTTTGCAGACCAGGACTGAGCTAGACTCTTCTGGAGCCGCCTAACTGTTTGAACATCTCCACGCTGTGAAGCGCGATAAATCCGATGAGAGGAGCTTGAAAACTGCAAACTCGGCTTTCCGCCAGTTCACCTGATTCCATTCCACTTGTGATGTAATCTCCGTTTTGGACATATTTACTCGAACTAAAGCGAACGTGTCTTTCACACAGCAGTGAGTCTGTCAGCATATCCTCTCCATTACAGAGGGGCGTTAGCTTCTGACCCAATCCTTCCAAGGGTAGCTTACGCTAGCTACTACTCCAGAGTTCGACCAATTCTGGAGAGCCGTTCCCCTGGTTTATCTCGTTCCTAGTTTCCGTTGGTACTGGTTGTAGAACCTCTCAATCCGCCGGGTTTTGGTAAGTGCCGATAGTCAGAAGGACAAGCTGCTATCTACCGTTCCCGTGAGCCTATTTCGCTCCCTGCGTATTAGCCTTATTCCGCAAGTTGATAATGACGACGGTTTGTACGAGAGTTCGCTTTCGCTGTTCTGCCCCGGATGCTCCCGGTTTCACTGCATTTCAGGCTCGTAGCTTATCCGGTTTTCACCCCGCTTCAGTTCTGGCGGTGCTACCCTCTCCATAGCTGGGGGTGATGCTGTTACCTGGACACTACAGAAAGAGGACTTTCACCTCCACGGAAACTAAGTTATCTCGGTTTCGAGTGTTGCCACCCTTCCCTATTGACCTGCTTTCGGCAGGTGTGACGCTTTCGGATTTCTCCTTGGCGCGTCAACGAGCGGCACTCCCTTGATTATCCTGGGTAACTCTACGCACCACGAGACATTTTGCCGCCCATGATTTCATCAACAACTTTTGGAGTCTGCTAACTAACTTGACATCTCCACGATTAGAGGCGAGGGTTTATCCGCTTTTGCAGCTTGTAAACCGACTTTTCCAGCTTGCGCCAGGGTAGTTGGTTCCATTCATACATCGGTTTTGTTGCCGTGTTCATGACTTATACACTGTCTACTTACAGCGTTACCTTCCGTATTACCGTGAGTCTGTCGGCATATCCTCACTGTTAGGTGAAGCATTCGCTTCTGACTCAATCTTTCCACCCTGTATCTTTTGGTTAGCACCTACTCTGAGAATCGACCTTCTCAGAGAGACTATAGGGGGGTTACTTCGTTCCTAATAACCATTGGTTGTACCTTTAAGAATGATGCTCTCCACCAGGTTTTCGGGAAGCGCTAATCAATTAGTCGCGACACTATTGATTCCCTGACCTTGCCCTTTTGGGACTCCTAGCGTATCAGCCCTTTTCGCTGGTTTCTAGTTATGATGGGTAATTACATCTTCACTTTCGTTATTCATGGGTACTTGCTCAACGGGTGTTGGGTTAGGCTCCCGACAGAGCCGCCTTTCATCCCCGCTTTACGGATTGATGGCTAGTCGCTACCGCAGGGGAAGTGCTTTCACTCCTGCGCTTGGAGGGTGGGAGTTGGAGGTTCTAGGCTACTAATCCTCACCCACATGGTTATTAAGTTGTCATCTGTTGGGGATTTAAGTGCGAACTCTACCTTAATCGGTTACCCTACAGAAGCCTGGAATCCTCCCTCATTTGGGTTTCTCCATAACGAATCGCACTCGCGGTCTAGAATGCATCCACATTGACAAATATGGGTGCGTATAGACAGCGACTTTTTCACTGTTTCACCGCAGGCGGAACAATTTTGGCTGGTATATTGTGGCGGTACTCCCACCACAACTCGTCCATATACCTTGCCCGAATACTCTAACCACTCAGTAAACTGCGACCATGCAGCATCGCTAATCGACTTGGCTAAATGGCGATTCCTCACGCCAGATGCTCGACTTGGGGAAACCCCAAGACCGCACTGGCTCACCATGTTACGAATTTGTAGTTTCTCAAACGCCACGAAATCGTGAGATTTCACCACGCACAAAGCCGTCTTAACGGCAAAGTCTTTACGTTGGCGGGAAACTTTTAGATGCTTGCGTCCTAACCTTTTAATCGCTCTCTGGCGATTGTTAGAGCCAATATTTTTCTTAGAAACGCGACGGGAGCATCGCTTCAAAGCTTTATCAGACTTACGCAAGTGACGAGGATTTTCTACCGCCCGCCCTTGGGAATCGGTGTAGAAGGCAGATAGTCCGACATCCAATCCTATCGCTTTACCAGTAGGTTTAATGTCTAAATTACGCTCTGCCTGGATGACAAATTGAACGTAATAGCCATCGCTACGTCGGACAATCCTTACCCGTTTAATCTGCTCGATTTGGTAATAGTGCAAGTCATACTTCCCGATCAGTTTTAGCTTGCCAATGCCGCATTTATCGGTGAAGTTGATGTACTTACGGTCATCTGACAGCTTCCATCCGGTGGTTTTATATTCCACCGAGCGGTTGTGCTTCTGAAACTTGGGATAGCCTTTGTTGCCCGGTTTACCAGAGGAACAGTTGTCGTAAAAACGTTGAACTGAAAAAGATGCTCGCTTTGTTGCGGCTTGTCTGGCTTGGGAGTTGAGTCGGCTAGCGAACTCAAATTCTTTGGCTAGGGCGGCACTTTACTTGCTAAATTGGGATAATTTAACGCCACGATTGTCCATCCAAAATCTAATTATTTTGTTGCGGATGAATTGAAATGTTCTCATCGCTTCGTCTATGGCACGACATTGCTCAATTCTTCCTTTGGCTTTAAATTCGTAGACTATCATGGCGTTTATCGACCTGTGGTTATTGTACTTTTGGACTAGATATCTATCAATCACCTAAGAATAAAACGTTACAAATGACTGCAACTAAAGTTGCTCGTGTCCACTTTCATCCATGCAATAAATTGACATGGCTTTCAGTGTCCCGTTATTTTTAGGTAAAGTTGGTAGTTGCGATTTGGGGAAAACAGCGCAACTACCAACAAGCGTTTTTATTATGGGTTAAATCGATTTGCTATTCATCTCTGGGAGAGATGGCTGGTGGGAATTTAATGGCATTTTTTCGCTTAGTTTAGGAAGGGGCTGGTGACGATCAGAGGAAGCACCAGCTAACTTCTGGTTGCCATAATTAGCAACTACACCCAGGGTTGGTAAGCGAAAAGTGTTTATTTGACTGATGGCTTGCATGACTGCGGATTTTTTAGTTTGTTTGACGCCTACCACGAGCAATATTCCATCGGTATGGGTAGTGATAAAACTGGCATCCATAAAGCTAAGCAGATTCGGCGTGTCGTAGATAACTAAATCGAAGTTGGACTGAAGCTCATCTGCTAAATGCTGCATCCCAGGAGAGCCTAGTTGTTTGGGAGAGTCTGGTAAAGGTTGTCCAGCAGTTAAAACAAACAGATTATCGGTTTGGTGCGATCGCGCTAGCGCGCCGGAGGCATATCTCTCGATGAAAACATTAGGGGATAATTTGTGGTTAAGCAGGTCGCAAAGTCCCCTGTGGTTTGGTAAATCTAACAAGAGGTGAAGCTGAGGACACCGCAAATTAGCGTCCACTAACAGGACTCGCTGACCCGCCTCTGCTGCTGCTATAGCCAGGTGTAAGGCAATTTTAGACTTGCCATCACCAGCCAGAGCCGAGCAAACTGCTAGGGAACGGACTGGTGGAGCGGAATAAAGAAAACGGAGGTTGGCATAGAGTGAGTCGAAAGCTTCCACAAAAGCAGAAGTATTTTGATTACTGTCGTCAATTTTGGACATCCACTTCAGCAATGCCATTGACTTTGGTGTTTTTTCTTTCTTTTGATCGAGTGGAATGACTCCCAGCAGCGGCAATTCAATCGCATCTTTAATGTCTTCCACTGTGTAAAATATATTGCGGAACCTCTCTAGGAGAATAGCCGCCAATACACCTAAAGCCACTCCCATTCCTACTCCCATCATTAGTTTCTTTCTATTACTCTGGGGAGCGGCAACCGGATTTCCAGCAGCATCGCGCTCAATTTGAGGCTCGGAAATAAGTTCCCACGGCACGTTCTTTTGTGCCGCTTCAACTCGCAGTGTTTCTCGCTGAGTCAAAAGTTGGTTGAGCGTCTGGTTTGTTATTTCCAATTTCCGATCTATATCATTGTACTGACGAGCAATAATCGGAAATTGCTGTGCTTGTCGCTCAAAAGCATTTCTAGTTTCTGCCAGTGCCCGAGTCCGAGCTTCTAGGACTTGGATTTGGTTAGCCGTCTTAACCAGTTCGTCAATTAGTCCTACCCGAACCGAATTTTGGAAAGATAATACTTGGGGGTTGCTAGCTTTACTTGTTGCATTTCTTCCCAAAATTCGTTGGGTTTCTTGATTCATTAATGTTAGTAAATTTTGTCGCTTTTCCTGTAAAGCTTGAATGTTGGGACTATTATTTGTGAAGCGAACCGCTTCTGTTGCAATTTGACTTTCTACTTCCTGTAACTTTTGCAGCAATGCTACGCGGTTAGGATCTTGACTTAACGCTGATGCTGCCAGTGCTTGGTCTGGCGTTAGCTCTAACTGTTTTTGAAGATTTGCGTAAAGAATTTTATGTTCTTGTAGCTGTCTTTGACTTTCTAATTGCTCATCTGCTATTTTACGAACTTGCTCGAATAATTCGCTTCCCTGTGCTTTTGGATCGATTAAAGTGTATCGTTGTTGTAGTACTTGCAACTGTCCCTGAAATTGATTTACTCTATTTTGCAATTCAGGCAGTTGGTCTTCAATAAATTTTATTCCTTCACTGATGCGCGTTTTTCGTTCATCAAGACTGTATTTCAGGTATTTTTCCGCCGTTTTCCTCAAAACCAAATCAACTTCTTTGGGATTTTCGCCCTTATAGATAACCTCGATAATCTTAGTTTTGGTAAACGAATCTTCCCCGATGCGTTGAACCGTTAGTCCTTCTTTAAGTTGATTCAAGCTAAACTTGGGATTCTGGGTTTGCACTTGCTCGGCAATGGCAGATAGCATTCCCGGGCTCTGTAAAATCTGCAACTGAGTTGGATAGTCGAGGCTAAAAACCCTATCATCAGGTAGTCCTCCCCCACTACGAGTGAGTGTGGTGGGTTCAGACATTTTGGCTTCAGATGTTACGGGTTCTACCAAAAGCCGAAAACTGCCTTCATAGATGGGGGGTTCTTTGCCGCCGGTAAGCAGAGAGGCAACCATGACTACCCCCGCCACCCCGGTAACCAACAACGCTTGCCGCTGGAGTGTCCTTAAAAATGGACGCAGGTTCAACCCTTTTGAAGGTGGAGCGTTAAACTCCTCTAGGTCTTCCGATGGTAATTGCTGCAATGCTCTGCTATCTTTAACCATTTGTCAATTTCTACGCAGATTTGCTTACTCAGCCTGCCACTGACTCAATCTACCGTCACTATACAATTATGTCTTGAATCTGATTCGGCTTGACTGACTCACATCGAGTATAAGTTAGGAAGATTGTGGGTGGCTTTTCCTTTGGGGGGAAAACCAGACTATCTTTATATTGTCACTTTTGATATAGGGTAAAAAAAGTGACAGCGATCGCTCGCATTCTCCCTGTGGTATGAAAATGACAAAAAGCTCCCAAGTTGAGAGCGATCGCGCCATAGATGCGGGTAAAATTATAAAGTTCGCCTAAAGACAAAATCCTCTGGCTGTCGCTTGTCTGCAATTTGGTTGTGACATGCCTATAATTTGACTGATGACTATAGCTTACCTGGTTAATCAGTATCCCAAGGTCAGCCACAGCTTTATGCGGCGAGAAATCGCTGGTATACAAGCTTGCGGCGTTCAAATTGCAAGGTTTGCCCTGCGCTGGTGCGGCTCGGAACTGGTGGATGAAGCCGACAAACTCGAATTACAAAAAACTCGAGTAGTTCTGGGAGTAGGGATTGCAGGCTTACTTGTTAATCTGCTATTGACGGCTTTAACTCGACCTGTTCGCTTCTTCAAGGCTTTGTGGTTGATGCTACAAACCAGCAAGCTGTCAGAACGTAACATTTTGTATCATTTGACCTACCTGGCTGAGGCGTGCGTGCTGCTGGGTTGGTGTTCAAAGTTGGGCATAAAACACGTTCACGCTCATTTTGGAACCAACTCGACAACGGTAGCAATGTTGTGTCAAACCCTGGGCGGGCCAAGTTATAGTTTTAGGTTACACGGGCCGGAAGAGTTTGACAGGCCGTTAGGACTGTATTTGGGAGAAAAGATTAAACGTGCGGCGTTTGTAGTGGCAGTAAGCTCTTTTGGTAAAAGCCAGTTGTTGAGGTGGTGCGATCGCTCAGATTGGTCAAAAATCCACGTCGTTCATTGTGGCGCAGACGAAATATTTTTGTCTCAACCCCATACCCCCGTACCAGAAACTCCCCGCTTGGCCTGCATTGGTAGACTGAGCGAACAGAAGGGGCACTTGCTCTTGCTCGAAGCTGCCGATCGGTTAGCCGCCGAAGGATTGCCATTTAAGCTAGTCTTAGCAAGCGATGGCCCATTGCGAGGTGAAATTGAAACTTTAATTTCACAACTAAGTCTTCAAGACCATGTGGAAATTACTGCTTGGGCGAGAAACTCTCAAGTTCAACAACAGATTCTGGCTGCGCGGGCAATGGTTTTACCGAGTTTTGCAGAAGGTTTACCAGTAGTGGTGATGGAAGCGCTAGCATTAGGGCGTCGAGTCATTAGCACCTATGTTGCGGGAATTCCCGAACTGGTAGAACCGGGGGTTTGTGGTTGGCTAGTGCCAGCTGGATCGTTTGAAGCCTTAACAGACGTGATGCGCATCACATTGCTGTCTCCTGTGGAAAAGCTAGAACAGATGGGGCACGCTGGGGCAGATCTTGTCCGATTGCAGCACGACGTCGTAAAGCAAGCAAGCAAATTGGCAGCTTTGTTTTGGTCTAATATGGAAAACTCCCAAGGGGCGAGCAATGTCCCAGCAAGCATTCTTCAGGCAAACATCTACCCAAATAGGAGTAACTAAGTACTGATGCGTAAAAGTAGATTGCTCCCCAACAAAGAAGGTTTCCCCCCTCGCCAACGCAATTATGTCATCAATTAAAGCGCTTGCTATTCGTGGGGCAGTTTGGACATTTGCTGGCTACGGGATGAGTACGATCCTGCGACTTGGCAGTAACTTAATCCTGACTCGCCTGCTCTTGCCAGAAGTGTACGGCCTGATAGCCTTGGTTTATGTTTTTATAACCGGGCTGCACCTGTTCTCAGATGTTGGCATCGGTCCGAGCATAATTCAGAATAAGCGCGGGGATGACCCAGCTTTTCTCAACACGGCTTGGACAATACAGGTGGTTCGCGGCGTTTGCCTTTGGGTTGGTAGCCTTTTGGTTGCAGGGCCAGCCGCCCAATTCTACAATGAACCCCGGCTGTTGTTGTTGCTGCCAGTAGTTGGTTTGAACGCAATTATCTCTGGGTTCAACTCTACTGCCTTGTTTACGCTCAACCGCCAAGTAGCGATTAATAAATTGGCAGTTTATGAGTTAGCGGGACAAATTACGTCAATAACTGTAACGATCGTCTTCGCTTATTTCAATCCAACCGTCTGGGCTATGGTAGCCGGTGGCTTTGCATCAGCATTGGTTCAAATGGTTTGGAGCCATCGTTTATTTCCCGAACAACCTAACCGCTTTGCCTGGGAGCAAGATGCAGTCAAAAGTATTTTTTCGTTTGGGAAGTGGATCTTTCTTTCAACAGCGCTATATTTTTTCGTTTCCCAATCAGACCGGCTTATTTTAGGTAAATTAATCTCCCTTGAGATGCTGGGGATTTACGGCATTGCTTTTACCCTTGCTGACATACCGCGACAAATCATTGGCGCTCTCAGTAACAAAGTGATTTTTCCCTCTTTTGCCAAGCTTGCTGACTTGCCTCGTGAAATGTTTCGAGCTAAAATTCTCAAAAATCGCAGGTATCTGCTTGTGGGTTTAGCCGCAGGCTTGTCGTTGATGATCGGGTTTGGCGATCGCTTGGTTTTTATTTTGTATAAAAGCAACTACCACGAAGCTGGTTGGATGGTGCCGATTATTGGTCTGGGAATATGGCATACCTCGCTCTATTTTACAGCCTTTCCCGCCCTTTTAGCCGTTGGAAACGCTCGCTATAATCCTCCAGGATCCCTGTTGGCTTTTCTGACTATCGTTGTTGGTTTACCGCTTGCATTTTCCCAATTTGGCATAGTTGGGGCTATGTTCGTAATCGCCTTTTACGATATTCCTCTGTACGCGGTAAACATGTACGGTCTTTGGCGTGAAGGGTTGATTTGTTTGGGACAGGATCTTGTGGCAACTGCGCTGTTTTTGCAGTTACTAGCCTCTGTGCTGCTGGCGCGATACCTTTTAGGTTGGGGGCTTCCCATAAACCAAATACTTCAATGAGCGGAAAAATATAGATAGAGCTAACATTAATAAAGCTTTTCAATTAGCAAGCATCAAAATGTAAATTAGAATAAAATTTTACATTTTAATAACTATATGCAAGACTAAAAGAAATTGGAAATAAAAAAATGGTGAAAATATATAGTAACAAAAGGGCAGATGAGGTATTAAGACAATGTCTCAAAGACTAGAACCATGTAATATGGATGGAGTTTGGAATGAATATTTGTGAAATTTGTAACAATAAGGCTGGCAATAAAACTTATGTTGTCAAAGAAATGATGTTTGGATTCAGAGATGAATTTGAATATTTTGAATGTGCCGAATGTGGATGCATACAGATTCAAGAAATACCGGAGAATATTTCAAAATACTACCCTGATAATTTTTACTCTTTTAAAACAATTACATCAGGTTCAAAGATTAGCTCAATCGAGTCATTTCTCAAGCATCAGAGGATGAAACATCTTATTTATGGAAATAAACCAATCGGGATTTTGCTTTCAAAAGTTTTAAGAGAAATCTATAAAACACCGATGCCGGATTATTACGAATGGTTGAGAAAATTACAATTGCCTATAGACTCAAAAATTTTAGATGTAGGTTGTGGTTCTGGAAACCTTCTACTCCAGATGCGATCGGATGGATTTACTAACCTTACAGGTGTCGATCCCTTTATCAAAAGTGATATTTTTTATGAAAACGGTGTTAAGGTTCTTAAGAAGTACTTACACGAGATGGAAGGTACGTTTGATTTTATTATGTTAAACCATTCTTTTGAACATATGCCCCAGCCTTTATCTGTGTTAAAAACATTATATTCTCTTTTGAACAAAAGTAGATATGTTTTAATTAGAATTCCTGTAGTTTCTTCTTTGGCTTGGCGAAAATATGGGGTTAATTGGGTTCAAATTGATGCGCCGCGTCACTTTTTTATACAAACGACTAAAAGTATGGAAATATTGGCAAATAAAGCTGGTTTTAAAATTGCGGATATCGTATTTGACTCGCACGCTTTTCAGTTTTGGGGCAGCGAACAGATTATTAAAAATATAGCCATGATGGAGAGTACATCTTATGCTGTAAATCCCGATAAATCTAGGTTTTCAAAACAACAAATTGAGTACTTTCAATCTATGGCTAAGCAGCTAAATAAGGAGAAAGATGGTGATGCAGCCGTTTTTTTTTATAAACAATAAAAAAGTCAAACAATCATTTACCAAAATCTCAAAAATAACCAACGCAGGTTCATGTTTAAGCATTGATGATAAAAATTACTCATTCAGTTAACTTAGTTTTTAAGGTCGTGCCAAACGAAGCTCATACCTATGTATAGCCCCATCGCTTTACTTGTTGTAATTGCCTGGATTCCAACCGTTATTTATTTGTTCCAACGGTTTCCGCCTCAGCGGGCAGTAATTGTGAGTTTTATCGCGGGATGGCTTTTCCTCCCAGTAATCAACTATACCTTACCGGGCATCCCAGACATCACCAAAATGAACGCAACTTGTTACGGCATTTTGTTGGCAACCGTGATATACGATGCTGGACGCATGACTTCGTTTAAATTGGGCTGGCTTGACCTGCCTATGCTAATTTGGTGCCTATGCCCTTTGCCTTCATCGATTGCTAACGACCTGGGTTTGTACAGTGGATTTTCCTCTGTTCTCGATCAAACTATGACCTGGGGAGTGCCTTATTTTCTAGGGAGGATATATCTTGCTAATCTGATGGGGCTACGCCAACTAGCAATTGGTATTTTCATCGGCGGACTAGTCTACGTTCCGCTGTGCATATATGAAGTCCGCATGAGTCCGCAGCTGCACCTAATGATTTACGGCTACTACGCTGGTGGAGTTGAGTACTTTCTTCAATCAATCCGTTTTGGCGGATATAGGCCAATGGTGTTTATGAACCACGGTCTTATGGTGGGCGCATGGATGATGACTACGACGCTGACTGGGATTTGGCTTTGGAAAAGTGGAACCATCAAGCATATCTGGAACATACCTGTCCCAAGGCTTGTAATTGTTTTGTTAATTACCTTTGTCTTGTGCAAATCCACTGGTGCGTACATTTTGCTGGTAATAGGAATCGTCTTGCTATTTTCCTCGACTTGGTTGCGTACCGCCATTCCCGTGTTTCTTCTAATATTAGGCATGTCACTTTACCTGTACCAAGGAGTAACTGGGAGTGTTTCTGGCGAGCAAATTTATGACATTGCCGTCAAGGTGACTAATGAAGAACGAGCCCAATCGTTAAAGTTCAGACTAGATCAGGAAATACCCCTATCAGAGAAGGCAAGGCAAAGGATAATTTTTGGCTGGGGAGGATTCGGACGCAACCGTGTATTCACAAGGGACTGGAAAGGAGATCTGGTAGATAACTCAATTACCGACAGTTTGTGGATTATTGTGTTTGGTCTCAACGGTTTGGTTGGGCTGGTTAGCATAACAGCATCCATGTTACTACCTCCTGCAAGCTTGTTTATATTTCGCTATCGGGCTAGCTATTGGTTTCACCCCAAAGTAGCACCCGCAGCTGTGCTGGCAGTTGCTTTAATTTTGTACATGCTCGACTGTATCATTAACGCTATGACTAACCCAGTGTTTGCGCTTATCAGTGGGGCAATAGCAGGGCTGGTGCTGAAAGAGGAAAGAACCAATCAGGTTACGGGAAAGCGCTTATCGGCCTCCAGGCGTTCCCTAGCTCAAGCAAGACTAAACTAGCCTAATTGACTGACTTGAGGCCAAACTATAACTGCTATTGTAATTAAATCTATGTCTATACTAAAAATACTTAAAAAAGAAAAAATATTAGCCTTTTTAATTGGAATATCAATCAGTGTAATTTGGCTGCAATTTTCGAGCGTTTTTAATAATAGCCAAATACATAATAGCAGTTTGAACAATAAGATAGCTGCGGCGACAGTCAGTAATATTCCTAATTTGACTTCCCCTTTAGGGATTGGTCTTAATGGTATTGCTGACTGGTCAACTCAGTTGCCGTTTCTAGATGCTTTCAAATCGTCTAGACAATGGTTTACTCAATGCATGAGTGGAGATCCAGGCTGTAATGGGGAATGGAATACAGAAGAATATAACCTTTTAAATCTAGACGAAAATGGCTGGGTTAAGTCTCTACCAGATCCAGAAGATGCTCCTAAATATACTCGTGTAAGTACTTTGTTATTAAGAGAGATACCCAATCGTTACCCTTCTGGAAAATATGTGGTTTTGTATGATGGGGAAGGCAGGATCGAATATGGTTTTGATGCCAAAAAAGATCCGGCTGCTTCAAGCCCTGGAAGGGATGTGCTTGATGTGGATTCAAAGGGAGGGGGCGGTATACTGCTGACGATCGCTTCTACCGATCCCAAAAAGATAGGTAATTATATCCGTAACATTAGAGTAGTTAAGGCTGAGTATGAAAATAATTATAAATCTGAAATATTTAACCCAGTTTTTATAGAAAAGATAAAAAAATTTAGAGCCTTGCGCTTTATGGACTGGATGGGGACAAATAATTCAGACCAGAAAGAATGGTCTGACCGACCTCGATTAGAAACGGCTTCCTATGCTACTAAAGGAGCGCCCATAGAAATAATGGTTGCTTTGTCTAATAAAGTCAAAGCCGACCCGTGGTTCAATATGCCACACAAGGCTACCGATGAATATATGACTAAGTTTGCTCAGAAGGTTAAAGAGAGTTTAGCTCCTAATCTAAAAGCTTATGTAGAATTTTCTAATGAAGTTTGGAATTGGCAATTTAAACAATCTCATTATGCTTTAGAAAAAGGTAAAGATAGGTGGGGACAAGATAAAGCAGATTCTTATATGCAATGGTATGGTATGCGTACTGCTCAAATGTGCGATATTTGGAAAAGTGTTTTTGCCGAACAAAAGAATCGTGTAGTATGCGTGATGGGTACTCAAACAGCGTGGCAAGGGTTGGAAAATTATGCTTTAGACTGCCCCTATTGGGTTGCTGAAGGTAACAAACCTTGTTATCAACATGGTATAGATGTTTATGCGATCGCTGGATATTTTAGCGGCGGATTGGGTCAACCTGAGAATTCCAGCACGGTAGAGTCTTGGCTGAACGAACCGGATGGTGGTTTTGGTAAAGCGTTGCAGCAATTAAAACAAGGGGGTTTACTGGCTGGGTTCAAAGATAGTTTGCCAGATGTTTATAATCGCTTTCTATATCATGCAGATGTGGCGAAAAAGAAAAATCTTAAATTAGTGGCTTACGAAGGGGGACAGCACATAGCTGGGGCACGAGGAGTAGAAAATAATGACAAATTAACCAAATTTTTTATCGAATTGAATAGAAATCCGGAAATGTATAACATATATAGACAGGTATTGAATGATTGGAAAAAAGCTGGAGGAACGCTGTTTATGCACTTTCTTGATATAGGTCAATACAGTAAATGGGGCAGCTGGGGAGCGTTAGAATATGTGGAGCAAAACGGCTCGCCTAAATACAATGCTTTGATGGAATTTATAAATACCAATCAATGCTGGTGGGATGGCTGCCAGAGGAATCAAAATAAAAACTAATTTAACAAATAAATATAGCAACCAGGATTAAAATCCAGAATCTTAAAATTAAAGCAAAATCATATACTAGCAGGAGATTTAGGTGAGCAGCTTTTCCCAGAAAACAGGAGTGGTGGTGATTGGACGCAACGAAGGCTCGCGTTTAATCCGCAGCCTGGAATCGGTTGTTGACAAATCGCAAGTAGTAGTGTATGTTGACTCGGGGTCTACCGATGGAAGTTGCGAAGTGGCACGCGATCGCAAAGTTGAAGTAGTCGAACTAGACATGTCGGTTCCGTTCACCGCTGCTAGAGCGCGCAATGCTGGCTTTGAGCGGCTGCGGGAAAAATACCCCGAAGTCGAGTACGTCCAGTTCATCGACGGAGACTGCGAAGTCATCCCAGGATGGCTAGAAGCCGCCGCCCAAACCCTAGACAATGGCCCCGACGTAGTTGCCGTATGCGGCTGGCGGCGGGAACGTTACCCAGATCGCAGCGTATACAACCGCATCTGCGACGTGGAGTGGCGGATAGGCCCAGTAGGAGAAACCAAAAGCTGCGGCGGAGATGCTATGATTCGCGCAGACGCACTGGCAGCAGTTTCTGGCTTCAATCCCACCGTAATCGCAGGTGAGGAACCTGAGTTATGCGTGCGACTGCGCCAGCGTGGAGGAAAGATTATACGCTTGGATGCTGAGATGACCCTGCACGACGCCGATATGCACCGCGTAGCTCAGTGGTGGGCGCGTGCCAAACGTTGCGGACATGCCTATGCTCAGGGTTATTACATGCATGGGGCATCTCCAGAACACATGTATCTTAAAGAGATACGTTCCACCTGGCTTTGGGGTCTAATCCTGCCCTTGGCAGCATTGGCGCTAATGCTTCCTACAGGCGGAATTTCCTTGCTCGCCTTCGGGCGCTATCCCCTGTCAGCACTACGGACAATTTATAAAACGCGAAAACAGGGGTTTTCCTGGGCTGAAAGTATAGCTTGGGGACTGTCTTGCGCGGTGTCGGCATTTCCTCAAGTTTTTGGTGCAGTCAAATTTCACCGCGATCGCCTGCTCAACAAACAGCATCAAATCATTGAGTACAAAGCTCCACAAGCAGCAGCGAGCAATGTACTTCAACCAACTGGGTCAGCTGAATTGAGACGTTAGCTCTGTAGCTATATGGTAGAAAAAAAAGGCATGTTTCTCGTTGTACCCGTTCCTTTTCTAGCTAAAGGGAACCAACTATTTTATGAGTCGCAGGCTTGCCACGGTTTAGAGCAGTGGGGGGATAACTTTGAGTCAGTTATCTTGGCTGCGCCAACCATTCCCGAAGCATTGGCTGCACAGAACAAAACGATGACTTGGCGTGACACGGCGACTTTAGCCGATCCCAAGCGATTTGAACTCGTACCGCTGCCCTGGGCTTATTCACCATTGAAGTTCCTTTATTGTTATAGTTCGGTGCGCGCGTCTATGGGGCAATTGATTTCTCGCTGCCGTTACCTTCAATTTGCCATTGGTGGATTGATAGGTGACTGGGCTGCGGTTGCGGCGCTGGAAGCTCACAAACAGGGTAGACCATATGCCATACATGCAGATCGCGTCGAACATAAGGTAAGTTTGCAAGTAACCAAAGGAGCAAAACTGGGAACCCAGATCAAGGCAAGAGTCCTTGCACCTCTAATGGCTAGCTACCACAAGTCGATTATTAAGAATAGCGACCTTGGTCTGTGGAATGGTCAAGATTGCTATACAGCTTACAGTCCATTTTGCGATCGCAGCTATCTGATTTACGATCTTCACACAAAGGCTTCAGATGGTATTAGCGATGCAGAGCTTTCCGAAAAGATTAAGCGTGCCACCAGCGATCAGACTATTCGCATTTGTTACGCCGGACGGATAGATCCGATGAAAGCGCCTCTAGATTGGGTTCAAGCTATAGCAAGAGCCAGAGATTTGGGAGCTGACATACACGCAACTTGGCTCGGTGACGGGGTTCTGTTTGATCAAATGAAAGCAATGATTGACAAATTGGGTCTAAACTTTTGTATAAAGTTGACTGGATTTGAGTCAAATAGAGATAAAGTACTCAAAATAATTCGACAATCCCATTTGATGCTCTTCACCCACGTTACTCCCGAATCGCCACGCTGCTTAATCGAGTCCCTAGTCTGCGGCACACCCATTGTTGGCTACCGGAGCCAGTATCCCGAAAACCTCGTTAAAGACTTTGGAGGTGGTATGTTTGTGCCTATGAATGACTGGAAGCAACTCGGCGAACTTCTAGTAACTTTGTCGCGCGAGCGACAACGCTTGTCAAAGTTGATCGAAGAGGCTGGTAAAAACGGTACTAGATTTAATGATGAGGCAGTTTTTCATCAGCGTAGCGAGTTAATCAAAAAACATTTACCTTATTGAAACAAGAAGATTGAACAATAATTTTAGGAAAAAATTGAAAATAATGATTAATACGACACTTCTAAGGCAGCGACTAAGGCGTGTCTTAACTGGGCGAAAGACTTATCAAGAGGTGAGCGACAAGCATTGGATTCTCTGTCCAAACGAGAGTGCCCCTTCACTGCCAGCAATCTACCTAGACGGAGAACTCGACAAGGTGACGGCTGTCTCCGAATTCACCAGCTACAACTGGGAGATGGAGCGGATTCGAGGAACGAGGAGAGAACACGCTGCAACGGTCGCCTACCTTATTCGCGACGCAAGCGTTCTCAATGGCTACGTGTACAAGGGGGCTATGAAGCATACGTTGGTCGCCACGAAAGAATCTCTCTTCGGTTTGGGTGCAACTGATTACATACCCAAGGCCGCGCTCGCCTGTACTTGGTGTGGAAACCGCTTCTTTGGCGACTGGTTCAAAAATGACCTGACATTGACCCTGGCAGCGCAACAGCTAGGGGAAGCGATCGCTGTGGCTAGACCCCTTACATCCACGAGCCTGACTACACCCGCCTGTTTGGCATCCAAGTACGAAAAGTCATCCGAGTACAATGCGGTGAGCTAATTATAATTGATGACTTCGGACAGAACAGGTTCAAACGGGAACGCTACGAGTTGCTACGCTCTCGCCTAAAAGTGCTTCAACCGCTTCACAACAGCCAAGGCGTTATGATCCGACGCGGAACATCCGGAGTTGGGCGTCTACTTACGAACGAGGCTGAAATTGAACGGTTTCTTGAAACTCGGGGCTTCACCATCATCGACCCTGAGAGTTGATCAGCTACCGAGATAGTTCGCCAAACTCTGGGCGCAAAAATCCTCGTCGGTACCGAAGGCAGCCACATAGCGCATGGAGTTTTTTCGATGGCGGAGCGCGGTACGATTTTCGCCTTGCAACCACCGTACCGATTTAACAATGTGTACAAAGATTATACAGACTGTATGGACATGCGCTACGCTTTTGTTGTCGGGAAGCAGACACCCGACGGGTTCGTGATAGACATAGAAGATCTGGCAAGAACTCTAGACAAAATCGAAGCCCTGACTGGATGAGGAAGCAGGTTTATAAAGTTAAATTAATTTAATCATAAAAAATATTAATGAATTCAAATAGAAGGATAATAATCGTTGTTAGAGGCTAAGCTTTAAAAGCTGAAGATTATCAGTATCTTTTGCCAGAGTACTAGATTCTTCCACAGGATAGTATCTGGACATTGCATAATTATTACCAGAGGAGAGGAAAGTCGATATTACGAGTTCCCAGTACGTCGGTATTGAGCCAACCGGGCATATAGAAAGCGCCACAGCCAATATGTAGACCCGAGAAGCCTTGGGCATTTTTGTATTCAAGAAGCTTAGCCTTTCTGCGGGACACGTACTTTAATTCTTAGTAAAGACCTTTAACAGCCTTGACCGGCTGGTACATCCACCTGAGAGAAAGATACAATTTTGAGTTTCGCTTCATGGTCAGATATACGGTAGATTTTGGATTATAACCACCATTGTGACTAGCAACTGGAAAAATATAGATTATTATAAGCATAGCTTTGGACTTTGGACAAAAAAGGGTTTGGGGAGGGCGATCGCTTTGGTTTAAATGTCACAATGTGGGTGGCTGTTGTATTTCACGCCTACGCCCAAAAAGTCCCAGGCCATCTGTTTACAGTTAAAGTAGAGAAATTTCTTAAACAAGTCAACTCGGAAAAATCAGAGAATATCTCTTTTTGTAGCTATGAGTGATTCAATCGCGAACAGTTTGATGTCTAATGCAACCGAGCCAAATCACCTAACCCGCTTACTTGTGGTCATCCTGAACTACCGCACTCCAAAGCTAACGATCGACTGCTTGCGATCGCTCATCGATGAAGTGCGAAGTCTCCCCGATACCCGCGTTATAGTTTCCGACAACGATTCCAACGACGGATCGGTGGAACAAATCAAAGCCGCGATTGAAACCGAAGGCTGGAGTGACTCGGTATCGCTCATGCCATTAGATCGCAACGGCGGTTACGCTTTCGGTAACAACGCTCCCATCCGTGCCGCTCTACAGTCCCCCGCTCCACCCCCCTACTTTCTGTTACTCAACCCAGACACAATTGTCCGCCCCGGAGCGATAAAGGCACTGGTAGACTTTATGAACTCTCATCCTGACGTGGGAATTGCTGGTAGCCGCCTGGAAGATCCCGACGGCACGCCGCAGTGTTCTGCTTTTCGCTTTCATACGGTACTCAGCGAACTCGATTCCGGCTTGCGTCTTGGTGCGGTATCAAAATTATTGACCAACTGGGTAGTTTGGTCTCCAATTCCCGAAGCAGCAACTCAAACTGATTGGGTAGCTGGCGCAAGCATGATTGTCCGCCGAGAAGTATTTGAGCAGGTGGGCTTGCTCGATGAAGAATATTTTATGTATTACGAGGAAACCGACTTTTGCTTGCAAGCTAAAAGATCTGGCTGGAGTTGCTGGTATGTGCCTCAAAGTCGAGTTGTCCATTTAGTCGGGCAAAGTTCCGGAGTAACGGACACCAAGCGTCCACCCAAGCGTCTCCCTCAATACTGGTTTGATTCCAGACGCCGGTACTTTCTGAAAAACTATGGTTGGTTGAATGCTGCCCTAGCTGATGTTGTTTGGGCTTTGGGCTTTGCTGTTTGGCGGCTGCGCCGAGTCCTTCAAGGCAAGCCAGATAACGATCCGCCAAATCTCCTTGAAGATTTTCTACGTAATAGCGTGTTATTCAAGGGAAATGTCTTAACTTCTGCTCGCCTTACCCAGTAGTTAACACAACTTTGTCACTGAAATAGCGAAGTAGCAAAGATAACTTTATGGTCACGCAACCCGAATTGATTTCAAGTGCCAACGAGTCAGAAACTCCAGAGCTTGGACTCTGGGAACAAATTAAAGAAGATTGGATTGCTCACGGACGGGATTGGACGCTACCTGGATTTCGAGCCGTCGCCGTTCAGAGGTTTGGGGTTTGGAGAATGAAAATTGAACCGAAGATACTGCGGGCACCTTTTAGCATTCTATACCGGATGTTGTATCGCAAAATTCGCAATACTTATGGAATTGAGCTGCCTTATACGGTCAAGCTAGGACGGCGGGTTATTTTTGAACATCAACATGGTATTGTTATTCATGGATATTGCGAGATCGGCGATGATTGCGTTATCCGTCAAGGTGTAACGATGGGAAATCGTTACCTGGAGCGTCCGCTAGAAGCTCCGAAATTAGGCGATCGCGTCAACGTTGGTGCTGGTGCAAAAATCCTTGGAGCCGTGACTATTGGCGATGATGTCAACATCGGTGCCAACGCCGTCGTTTTGAAAGACATTCCCTCCGGTATGACTGCTGTCGGCATCCCCGCTAAAGTTATTAATTCTCCCTAATATAAATACAATCCTTGAAGCTTGTGGTAACGCAATTTCCAAGCATTGTCTTGAATTTTCCAGATATTAGACAATATCTATTTATTTTTCACAGATGCTGTCTTTGCGCTCGAGAATTTTTGCCTGGATGCCTATCGCTGTCACTCCTGGGAGAACATCGCAAAGAACTACAGCTTCTCATCGTTAATTATAACGCTAATATTCACTCCCAAAGATAAAGTGGATAAATGTATGTTCAGAAGCAGGATACTTAAGGTGATAGAGCAGAAGCTGCGATGAAATTAATGTTAACTTAGGTAGCTGATTTAGGTGCAGTTCTGGCGATCGCTTCCTGATATGTTTCCAGCATAGTGTCCACCTTCACTTCCCAATCAAAATTGTCTATTACCTTTTGACGTCCAGCCTTGCCCATCCTTTGCCTCAGAGCGGGAGATTTTGCCAACTTAATCATCGCTGTGGCTAAGTCATCGATAAACGCATCTTGCAAAGCTGGCTCAACTAGAATTCCGCAGGATTCGTCGAGATAGTCAGCAGGCCCGCCCCAGTTAGTAGCAATAACGGGTAAACCCATTGCCATCGCCTCAAGTACTACAGCCCCTCCACATTCATATAAGCTTGGCAGCACTAGCACATCAGCTAACTGTAACCGTTGAGCGCAATCAACCTGCGAGAGCATACCCCTAAAGCAAACTGAGTTTGACCCTTGAGTTTGACATCCAAATTGTTGAGTTGTCTCTTCTGAATTGGGGCATTGGTTTTTGGTCAAGCCTAGCTCTTTTGCCTGCGCTTCAAGGTTTGCCCGCTCTGTGCCGTCACCGATAATTTCTAACACGGCTGGCACTTTTTCTACAACGCGCTTAAACGCGATTAGCAACAAATTTACTGCCTTCCAGTCAACCAAACGACCAACATAAACAAATTGGGTTGGCTGCTGATAATTTTGGCTCGAGTCGTGGTTTTCTGTTGTCTCTAGATATGAAGTTGGGTTTTGGGGCTTTGGCTGCCAAATTGACAAATCTACACCGTTTTCCACCAGTTCAATTACTTTGCCACTAATACATTTTGGCAATGCATCTTTAGTACGGGGGTTAGCAATCAGCAAAGTTGTCGCCTTGCACTTGCCAGGAATTAACTTGTTAAGCAAGTTGGCCCAAAGACGTCCAAATCTCACGCTCAGATCGACAAATGGCTCTTCAAGTCTTCGGAAAGCAGGGGGAAAATTCATTCCGCCATTCATTGGTCCGATTACGACGGGCACACCCATGTCAAAAATCATTGATGGCTCTTTAGGAGAGACAAGTATTGGTTGATGAATAATGTCTATCTGTTGCTCGCTCACAAGTTGTTTGGCAATGCGGCGCTGATCTATCTGGGTTATCAGCCGCAATATTAACCCAAAAGTAAAGTGGGAAAGCCTGTTTGGCAGCAGCCTGCTGCACTGCGAGACGATACGATGCCACAAAGTATCCGCCACGAAATAAATACGGTCAAAATCCTGCGGGAACAATGACTTTAGCTCATCGCGAGTTCGTGAGTGAACGATTAGCCAAGTTTCAATACCGCGCTTTCGCAATATGCGAAAGTAGTGTAAAGGCAACGCTGCCTCGCCACCAAACTTTAGCGATGCATGTTCGGCTACAATTAGCACGCGAAGGCTAGTTTGAGTCATAATGCAAAAAGTTATTTATAGTAAAACATCTGAAGATATTTTTTTATGCAGGCCCAGAAGGTTAAACCTGTATCAACCGCTGGGCGAGGGTTTCCACATACTGTTCGCTGTTGTCCGGCTTCAAAACCACTTTATAACCTCGCTGCGCCTCTGTTTGAGTTGCTTGGGAATTATTTAATATATTTATTATTGCTTGCTCCATTGCGACAGGCTCTCCCTGATTGATGATAGTTGTAATCGCTGGGCTGGCAAGGTAATCGTTGATTTTTCAATGTAAATACGTAATTCCTGGTTTTTTAAGCATCGGGTATAAAAAATTATACAACCGGAAGTATTTGTGAAAGTTATCATTGGTAGCTAGCCCTTAACTCTAGAAAACTTTAATTGAGACGTAAGTACCGGCTACCTATTCCTAAGTAAAGATATAAAAAATTTTAATACCAAGGGTAAGTTATATCTAAAAATAAAACCTAAGTATTGCTACAATGTCGGGTAAAAGTGAAATAAAAACTAAAATAACTATGAGAAAAAACCAAGATCGCTCGATCAAGCTCCAAAATGATAGCAGAAAGGAACCATTTAGCGTAGTTGTGGATGGTATTTGGGGGCTAGTGCTTAAAATGTAGTGAACCATAAGTAAAAATGCATGGCTAAAAAGCAGGGAAGAGCAAAGCAAGTATATTTACGGAGTAGCGGGTGGCTAGTAAAGTAAGCTATTATAGGTGGTTAACAGAAGTTGGCTGTGAATAGGGTGAGAAAATAACGAGGGGTAAAATGGTTGCAGAAAAGCCAGAAAAAAGGAATCAGGTTAACAAGATTGACATCTCAGGGGTAGGGGTCGCAGATGTCGATTACGAAATAATGGAAAAGTTTATTGCTGAGGCAATAGGAGAGCGGCGGAGAATAGCGATTACTTATGCAAGCGCAAACATTATAAATTTATCACAGAAAAATGCCGCTTTGCGTAGGATGCTCAATGAATCAGACATAGTTCATCCCGACGGAATAGGAGTATGGATAGCATCAAAAATTCTTGATAAAAAAGGATTGAGGGCGCGATTCAATTGGACAGATTGCGGATATAAATTCTTAGAAACCTGTTGTAAAGAGAATTGGAGTATATTCTTTTTGGGAGCGACAACAGAGAGCCTAGAAAAAGCAAGGGGTCAAATTGAAGCAAGATTCCCTAAATTAAGAATAGCAGGGATGAAGAATGGCTTTGATGATGTTGAATCAGAAGACATTGTTGAATATATAAATAGCACAAAGCCGGATATTGTATGGGTAGGTATGAGTGCGCCAAAGCAGGAAATTTGGATACAAAAAAACAGAAAAGCTCTCGATTGTTATGTGGTGCAATCGGTAGGAGACATTTTTAGTTTGTTTGCAGGGGAAAAGATACGGGGGCCTGAGTTTTTGCAAAAATTAGGTTTGGAGTGGTTTTTTCGGCTATTGTATCAGCCAGAAAGGTATTTTAAAAGATACACTTTTGGCATTCCTCAATTTATCTTTAACGTCTTGAAACAGAAGTTAAAGAAAAAGCTATGGTCAGTAAAATATTCATAATAGGAAATACAAGAGGAGGAGTTCGCGCCAGTGAAAGAGTGGATAGGATAGAAAAGGATAGGATAGAAAAAAAGTCAAAAAAGTCAATACTAAAATAGGGGGAATTTTCCCGTAAGTTTCACGTACTGCGAGTATCAACAGTGCCGACAATTTTCCAATCGATAGATATTGTTCTGCTAGTCGTATCGCTCGGATTCCTAGTGCCGATCGGGTTTCTTTTTATTGAATGTGGTGCAGCCTTATGGCCCAGTAAAGCTAAGGCTAATGTTATAGACAGCATCCGACCTCGAATTGCTGTATTAGTTCCAGCGCATAATGAAGAATCCGGAATTGGTGCAACGCTTAAGAAATTAATACCACAATTGGCAGGGGTAGACCAGCTGGTAGTGATAGCGGATAATTGCACTGATGCCACGGCAGCGATCGCTCGCAACTGCGGCGCAACGGTAGTTGAAAGGCAGGATCTCGATCGCCGGGGCAAAGGCTATGCCTTAGACCACGGTATGCGGTTCATAGAAGCAGATCCCCCCGACGTGGTCGTGATGATCGATGCAGATTGTATCGTCGATCCCGGTACAATCGATCGCATAGCGCGAATGGCGATGGCTACAAAACGTCCGGTTCAGGCAACCTACCTGATGGAACAACCCCAAAATCCCAGCCCAAAAGATGCGGTTTCTTCACTAGCTTTTCTGGTGAAAAACTTAGTCAGAACGACGGGATTGGAAAGACTGGGACTTCCCTGCTTGTTGGGCGGGACGGGAATGGCTTTTCCTTGGTCGGCGATTCGAGAAGCACCCCTAGCCAGCGGTAATATTGTTGAGGATATGCAGCTGGGATTGGATTTAGCGATCGCGGGACATCCGCCACTATTTTGCTCCCAAGCCAGAGTAACAGGCGTTCTCCCCCAGCAACACCAAGCAGCAAAGAGTCAAAGGACGCGGTGGGAACACGGTCACTTGCAAACCTTGGTGAAGCAAGTGCCGCTATTGGTGAAAGAGTCGGTTGTTCAAAGGCGATTTGATTTGTTGGCGATCGCGCTAGAATTATCCGTGCCACCCCTCTCGCTTTTAGTCATACTTTGGCTGGCTGCGTTTGGATGCGCTTTATTAGCGGCAAGCTTGGGATTGGCATCAACGCCAGCAATTTTATTAGCAGCAGAAGGATTGCTAATTTTAGTTTCAATTGTTGGGGCTTGGGCTAAATTTGGACGCGCCGACTTACCGCTTTCGACGCTGTTGGCAGTGCCTTTTTATGTGCTTTGGAAAATTCCCCTGTATGTCGCTTTTTTAGTGCGACCTCAAACAAAGTGGATACGCACCGAACGCGATGCAGTTGATGCGTCAAAAAGTTAACAACCTAGTAAGTCAGTCGCAATAGAACTTTAGATCTGCAATCGTAACTCGCCCAAGCAATGCATTAATTTGACCGATAGCAGGATTAAAACATTTAGGCACAGGCGATACTGATGTTGAACAGGTTAACTAAACCCAAATATCTGTTTCTGTTTCTGATAGCCTTGTCAGCATCTGTCTGTGTGGGAGCAGCCTTAGCATTAGATCCGGCGGTTGATGTTTCGCTCCTCGAAGCCGACGAAAAGGAGTATTACGATCTAGCGGGTGAATTGATCCAGGGTACGTACAAGTTCAACTTACGCCGACCGCCTATTCATGTCCTTATCCTCGCTTTGCTGCGGTTGATCTCATTCGATAACCTTGTAGCAACTCAGCTGCTTGTTTCGGCGATATTCAGCCTTACAGGACCGCTGATGTACGTTCTTGTAAGGCAGATAACGCGACACAACCTGCTAGCAATAACAGTGGCGCTGCTGACCATATTTTGGCCCCCTTTTGTTTACTATGGCAGCACGCTCTACAGCGAAACAACGGCTCTGCCCCTTTTTGTTGCCTTTTTGATTCTACTACCGCGAGGTTCGCTACTTGCTTTCCAACCCGACTGCGGCGGGCGTCGCTGCGTACTAGCTGGTTGCTTGCTCGGGCTTTGTATGCTAATTCGTCCGATGTACCTGTTGTTCGGCCCAATAGCGGTAGTTATTCTGTTTTTAGAAGAACGCCAATGGCTTGTAGCGCTGCGACGAGCCATTATACTGACAATAGCTTGCTGCCTAATCGTGCTACCCTGGTCAGTTTATATCTCGGTACACGCAGGTAAACCCGTGCTGGTAAGCGCTAACGGCGGAGAAACTCTCAGCGGCGGACTGAACCCTGTGCTGATAGAACAAGGCTACAAGGTTTCTATCGCGCCAAATGGTCGCCAAACCTGGGTCGGACCGGGGAAATGGTTAGCAGAGCATGAAAACGGCTACCTAAACCAAGACGAACTAAGGCTACCTTACGACCAACGAGATCGGTTACTG
Organism: Cyanobacteria bacterium UBA11371; assembly: GCA_003486305.1. Lineage (GTDB taxonomy): Bacteria > Cyanobacteriota > Cyanobacteriia > Cyanobacteriales > Aerosakkonemataceae > Microseira. The sequence goes on along the minus strand of DNGJ01000321.1, from coordinate 856 downwards.
CGTCAGCGAACAATAGAGTGGGCGATCGCTCACCCAGGAGCGGCTCTCTACCTACAAACTGCCAAGCTGCTGTATATGTGGGGCATTTATCCGTTCTGGAACGGTCTAAGGCAGACGCTGTTTGGCAATTTGCCTACAGTTACCTTGATCCCCTTAAGTATTATCTCCCTACTCCGGTTCCGCCCCTATTGGAGGCATCTATCTCGCTTCTGGATATTGCCGGTTTTTGTCTCCTTGGTGGCGCTGATTAGTTGGGGAAGTTGGCGGTTTCGTCAGCCGGGAGATTTAGGTCTTCTCATGCTAGGTGGTTTGTTTTTATGCTCGCTGTTTCTTGGACGTAACAGTCTGAATTTTAGCGAAATTATCGCAACAGAAAGCGGAAAAGATATTAGTAACTAATCAGGAAAGCTAGCCCAATCATCCCAGCGAGATGGATCGATGTCAGGAGCAGAAGGTCTTTGTGCTGCATTGGCAGGTATCTCCCAATGGGGAGGCTCTTGGGGTAGTTGGGGAGGTTGCTGGGGTTGGTGGTGCTGCTGGGGAGCAGTGGGTTTATCCCTTAACTCGCTTTCTAGCTCAAAAGCCATTTGCTGCATCAAACGCACTTTATCTACTGGCGAAAGTTGCTTGGCTAGGTTCAGAACTTCATGTAAATTCACGAGATTTTCTCACTCACTTGAGGCAAATTGTACCACCTTTACTGCGATCGCTATTTTATTTAGTTCTGTCGCCCACAAGCCTATTCTTGTACCTGAGAATGCTCGCTATGAGCAATTTTCAAAGGAATTTTCAACTCTTCCAGTGGCTGCCCCATTTGAACCAGAGATGTTCCGACTAGGCAAGATGCGGCTAAATT
>DNGJ01000231.1 GCA_003486305.1 Cyanobacteria bacterium UBA11371 | reverse complement strand
CTAAACCTGCCTTCGCAGGTTGTTGAACTTTTGTATAGCCGTGAATTCCATTCCTTCGGGCGTAGTTTAAGATGTAACTTTCCGGAGATGCTGTTTCATCTTGTGTAGACAAAAGATAGAGAAAACAAATTTAAAAAAGACAAGGTGAAACTTATGGAAACTGCAACAGTAACCCAAAAACAAAAGGATCGCAAACAATCCCAGTCGAAGCGTCAATCAAGACACAACGTAGATATTGGGATGCCGAAAGCACCCTTACGCCAGCAGAAGGCGAAAGCATCTCGCGAGTTACTCAGCGATTGGCGCGATGCACCCTAAGAAATGCAGTACGAACCTAGAAACCGGGTTTCTGTATATATCACTTGCCTTTCCCGAGGATGTTTCACAGAAACCCGGTTTCTTTGCGGTCTAGAAACCGGGTTTCTGCGTAGATCTCTAGTTGCGATCGATGATGTTTCACAGAAACCCGGTTTCTTTGCGGATGTCCTGAATTTGGAAACTAACCTTGAGCAAGCGCATTATCAAGGAGCGCTTGTTCGGGAGGATTGAAAACTATTTCAAATTTGGCGCTCTTGACAAATCGCCGCAACACTCTGAGATGATCTTCGGCGTCTTGGCGATTGCAGAATCGCGCTATTGTGCGCTGTTTGGCGTCTGGGAGCGCGATCGCTATTGTCCACACATATGGATCGAGATTGCTGTCTGAGTAGATGTTTTGAGAATTCATAGTACAAATAGGTGGCGTAAATTGGTTAGAAACGTGTAAAAGCGGCTTTTAGTTGGTATTTCAAGCCGTTTTTAGCCATGAGAGTCTTCTCGCCCAAGTCTGTCTGTTTCTACATCCTTGTAGATGGCTTGGGCGTTTTTGGTTTACACGTGTTAGTATAACATGAGTTCATGAAATCATGTTATACCCGAAATAAAAAGTTTTACCAACCTACGTGAGAAAATGAATTCAGGAAATCTAGACCCAGCAGCAACTTTGGCAACTAAGCGAGACGACCCGAACTACTCCCAAGTCAGCGGTTACATCCCGAAAGAAATCGCTCTGCGGTTCAAAGTTGTTTGTACCGAGCAGGAAATAACGCAGAGTGAAGCACTCGAAGAAGCAGTTTTATCTTGGATAGAGAAAAGAACGAAGGCTACAAAGCAAGATCGAGGGAAGGCTAAGAGTTAATGAGTCAGACTGAGGCAAAACCTACATACAAGTAAATGAGGTAGAGACGTTGGGTAGGCGGAACAACCCAGAATATTCACAGGTGACGGCTTTGGTTCCGAAGGCACTAGCTCAGAGGCTGCGGATTTTCTGTGTCGAAAATGAGATCCAGATTACAGAGGCTGTGGAAGTGGCGATTGAGGAATTTTTAGACAGACGGCAAACTCCCTCACGTAAAACGAAAAAGGGGGATGAGTGAAGGAATGTGACAAGTTATATGATGTTCATTGAATTGCCCATAATAAAAAACATCACTCTGTCGTTGCGTAGGGACACGGCATCAGAGATTTCTCGGAAAAACAATGGACGTTAATCGTGCCGTGTCCCGGCTGATGATTACGGGTAATCGACCAGACATGATATTAGTTGTAAAGCCAAAAGTAAGCGGGATGAATGAATTGGTTGCTGGCGCGATCGCTACTGCTGTTTATCCTTATAGAGGAACTTGACAAATGTCGATGAAATTAACCGAAGTACTCGCTCCAGATGGCTCAACGATTTACATCCAGTACGACGAGCAAGAGAGCGACGATTTGCAAGCAGTTGGTTATATTGATGACATCAAGGCCAGAACTGAAAGGTTTAGAGCCGCGATGGCGAGTACAGTGCGAGGCTATGCTCAGACAGTCCTCAACTCTGTGCAGCAAGGGATGACTGGCGTTCAGAATCCTAGCAAGGTAACGCTGGAATTTGGCTTGCAAACGGGTGGAGAAACCGGAGTGCCGTTTATAACCAAAGGAACTGCCCAGGCGAATGTCAAGGTTACAATTGAATGGGATTTGAGTCAGAATCAACAGCAACAGCCTTGATTAAGAATGTGACATTGATAGGCTTTGTAGGGGCGAAGCATTCGGGCGACAATCTCTGTATCTTAACCAAGATTGTTATATCCGAATGCTTCGCCCTCCCCCACAGATAACCTGTGTTTACTTAATCTTTGTAAAAAAAGGTTACCTGTTGCCCGCGATCCTGGGCGAAGCATTCGGATACCTAGATCTTGGTTGGGGTTCATAGGTTATCCCCCGAATGCTTCGCCCCTACTACTACAAATTTCTGCCAATATTCTTATTTATCTTATCGACAGAAGGGCGATGAGCGATTACGGAATCGACCAACTCAGAGAATCGATGGTAAAAATCCTCGATTCTGATGGCAAAATTTCTGGTTCAGGATTTATTATCCGCGCCGATGGCTATCTCATCACATGTCATCACGTTATCTATCTTTTGGATTCCCTAACGGTCGAGTATCGGGGACAGAAATACGCGGCGAAGTGGTGCGAAAATTTATCAAATACAGAAGTTGATATTGCGATTCTTAAAATAGAGATTGAAGATGCTACAGCAGTTCCAATTATCAATCCTCAAGATTTATCCACATCGGTAACCGTCTATGGATTCCCGCCTCCAAAAAAGGCCAACTTTCCCGAAGGTTTTGCGGTTTCTGCCGAAAATATCTGTCGCGGCGTACCTGTTAATACTGTTTCTACCTATCGGACTCGCGAAATCAAATTTACCAATCCTTGGAATCAATTACCCCAAGATGAATCGACGTTTCTTTCTCACCGCATTGATGCCAAGGTAGAAGCGGGAACCAGCGGCGGGGCTGTTTTGGCTGAAGATTTAGGCGGCGTCGTGGGGGTAATTCAATGCAGTAAAAGCGATGAGAGTTATGTGGTTCGATGGGATAATATTACCGAGACTCTGGATCAACTCGGATTAGACCCGCACAAGAATGCGGTCTGTCGATTTTTAGAAGATATTGAAGATAATTTCAAGTATATAAAATTTATCCATACCAAAGAGCAAAAAATTACAATAAAAGACCAATATATTCCGATCCAGGTAACGTTAGAACGGAAATATAAGCATGAAATTGAAACTATTTATAGTTATGCCGAATCAGAAGCAGAACTCAAGCGCGTCTACGCGCTGAAACATCAGGAAGAATCGCAGCCAACGCAGGTAGATTGGGCAGAAGCAAAGAAACAGCATCAGCGAATCATGGTGCTGGCAGATCCGGGTATGGGGAAATCTACTCTATTAAAAATGGAGGCGGGTTTAACTGCCCAATCGGAACGAAAGTGTTTAGAATCGAACGAGAAAAATGTCGAAGATGCGATCTTGCCGCTGTTTTTGAGACTGTCCGATTTAGTTGATGAAAAACAAGAGGATATCTTCTCAGCAGAAATCATTGATGCGATTCCCCTGATTCTTGGTAAGGAATATTGCAAGACTTTACAGGATAATCTGGAAACGGCAGCAGTTATTGGGCAGGTTTTAAACGAGAAATTGAGGACGGGGAAGTGCTTGCTGCTGTTGGATGCGCTGGATGAAGTTCCCCAAAAACATCGCCAGTACTTGTCTGAGAAACTGAACCGCTTTGTTCGCAATTATCCCTGTTCGATTATCTGCACGTCTCGGATTGTTGGCTATGGTGGGGGATTTTTGGATGGGGCGAAAGAGGTGGAAATTGTTCCTTTCAGTCAGAAGCAGACGGAGGATTATATTGAAATTTGGTTTAAGAATGCGGCGGGATATCTGAACGATGATTCTGTTTCTGCCCCAGCTTTGATGCGAGAGTTGCAGCATAAACCCCAGATTCGGGGATTAGCGCAGAATCCTTTGCTGTTGTCGTTCATTTGCAGTTTGTATCAAGAAAAAGGTTTGACTTTACCAGCGCGACGCTGCCAGGTATACGAACAAGCTGTGAACTATATGTTGGGGAAATGGAGTCAAAATCGCCAGCCACAAAATGAAGGGAGGATAATCGCCAAAACCCGATTATTGGCAGAACTTGCCTATCATTTTACCTGCGAAGGTCAAGAGATTTTTTCAAAAGATGAACTCTATGACCAGATTGAGGAATATTTGCAAGGCGAGAGAGTGCCAACGAGTTTCAAAGATGCGGATACGGGCGAATTAATTGCCGAACTATCCGAACAGGATGGTATTTTGCAAAAGTTGCATGAGGATGACAAGCAATATCTGTTTCTACACCGGACGTTTCAGGAGTATTTGACGGCTTGTTATTTGAACCGTGCCAAGGATGGGATTGACCAGGCGAAGGCGCATTTCTGGGAGTATGAATGGCATGAAACCTTGAGCTTGATGGCGGGATTGATGAAAAATCCCATTCCTCTGCTGGAGGCGATTAGGAAGGAAAAGGATGATATTTTTCAGACGCAGTTGTTATTAGCAGGTCGCTGCATCGCTGAATGTAAGGATATTTCTCATTCGTTGATTGAGGAAATCATTGACAGAATTTATCAGTTTTGCTATCGCTACTGGGATGCTGAGTTTATTGGATCGGTTGTGCTGACATTGGGGCAAACAAATATACAAATGGTTGAGAAGTTACGACAAGCCCTAGAGGCATTAGGTAATATAGGTAATTCCCAAGCGGTGGAGGCTTTGATTGCTGCCCTCAAGCATGAGGATTGGGATGTGAGATGGAAGGCGGCAGTGGCATTAGGTAATATAGGTAATTCCCAAGCGGTGGAGGCTTTGATTGCTGCCCTCAAGGATGAGGATGAGGACGTGAGAAGGTATGCGGCAGTGGCATTAGGTAAGATTGACTCTTCAGAAACTTTGGCGAAGCTGATCCAAAATCCTGAAATTGACATCTATCGCCCCGATATCTTTCTTTTAGCCAGGAAGTTGGCGGTGCGATTCAGCAAGGAAGGAGTACCCTTAATTCCTGTTTATCCTGAATTACTCAATCGGGAAGCTGATACTGACGCTTAGGCAGTCAGCCCTGAAATAAATTTCGGGCTGAAAGCTTAAGTCAGTTGAAACTGACTGGTAAGAATTTTCAACCCGTTTTAACGGGTAGAGACGTTACATGTAACGTCTCTACTTAGCCTGAAATTTATTTCAAGGCATTTATGTATCGCTGGTGTGTAATGCGATCGCGATCGCGCTACAGTCGTTGTTGCACCAAGAGCGATCGCTTGTGGGGAAATAGAGTGCGATCGCTAACTATTTTTGACACAGAGAAAGGGCAAAGTTCAAAACTTGCTTCTGTTCTTCTTCAGACAAACGATCGACCACCGTAGCTAACTGCTCTGATACCAACAGCCAACGCTTTGTTTGCGCCTGCCAAACAACCACAAATTGATTTGCAGAAAGAGTACACAGCGCGATTGTTTCACCGTCGCGATCGCTAAACTCTATCTCATATTCCCCATTAGAATAACAATCTACAATTGCCCCTCTCGCACCTAAGCGCAAGTTAGATTCAGGTAAATCCACGAGCAATTCAATAACATCAAATAATTGTGGTTCAATCATTCAAAGCGAATACTCTGCTTCTTCCCGCCAAACGAGCGCAAATTG
>DNGJ01000230.1:15926-20693 GCA_003486305.1 Cyanobacteria bacterium UBA11371 | reverse complement strand
TCGGATTCAAATTGGGCGGGTGTGAGTTCCCTACCAACGCATTGTTTAGTCCAACTGGGGATAATTCCCGGTAAAACTTGCCATTGACTGAACATCCCGTCATTCGGTTTGTTCGGTGGTGCAGCTTGTCGCAATGCGTCCACCATTGCGTTTATCTGGGCGTCAGCGACTTGTGCTTGTGCGGGTGTCCACAGTCCAAGGGTGACGACGATGCCGCCTAGCAGTAGATGCTTGCTTTGTCTGATTAACTCAATTTTCATTTGCGATTACTCAGTGTTAATCTGACTGTCTTTAAAAAGGATTACTATCAAAATCATCCCACGCCTCTGTCTAAAGTATGATTTTGCCTACAGAATCCCGGTTTCGCAAGAGTTACCGGGATTCTTTAGCAGCAGTAGGGGCGGGTTTAACGAAATATCTCGCGGTTTCACTTAATTGTTGGTAAAACCCGCCCCTACTTTTTACCGTCGCTGCCTTAAAACTTCTCTCAGTGCATTGTAAGCGGGTTTGGGACGATAGAAATTATCGAAAATGAGCGCGGCGTCGGGCTTTTTGGTAAACTGAGGTATCCAAGAATGCTTATCAGTAAATCCCCACAACACAAATGCTTTGCAATTTCGTTTAGATAAACAAACACCCAACATATCTCGATAAATTTTAGCTTGGGCAGCAAATCTTTCTGATTCTGTACCCGTTCCATTCTGGATTTGTACGTCCATTTCGGTAATATGTACATCTAATCCAAGTGCTGCTAAACGCTGGATATTTGCCGCAACATCTGCGGGAGGGGGTGCATTGTTTAAACCCACATGCATTTGCAAACCTACCCCGTGAATGGGAACGCCGCGTTGCACCATTCCCCGGACTAGATTGTAAATCGCATCTGATTTTGCCCCTAATCCCTCGCCACCATAATTGTTATAAAATAAACGCGCTTTGGGGTCGGCTTCGTGCGCCCACCGAAAGGCTAAATCTATATATTCTGGCCCAATTCCGCGCAGCCAAATTGTATCGCGCAGCGCATTATTATCCCCAATTCCTTCGTTGACTACATCCCAGGCAAAAACTTTGCCGCGATAGTGTCCCACTACTGTATAAATATGATCTCGCAGAATTTGTAAAAGTTGTTGGCGGGTAAACTTTCCTTCGGTTAACCATTTGGGTAGTTCGATATGCCAAACTAACGTATGACCGCGCACTTTCATGTTATTATCTTCGGCAAAAGTAACGAGGGTATCTGCATCGGTGAAATCATAGCGATCGCGCTCTGGATGCAAGAACCTAAATTTCATTACATTCTCCGGCGTTAAGCTGCTAAATTCCCTCGCCAGTACTTCCCGATAAACGGGTTCGTTTCGCAACGCATTTATTGCCACTGCCGCACCGATGACAATTCCGCGATTTTGTGCTAAAGAACGCAGAGATGTCACCGCCGTATGGGATGATTTAGGAATACTCAAAAGCACAACTATTAAAACTGTAGAAACAGCTAGAAATAGCAAACTTTTAAATCGGCGGCGAAGGATTAAGCTGAACATCGCTGATACCTCATTCCCGGCAATTGAGAGACTAATCCCATTAGTTCTAATTGCAACAGCGAACTCAGGACTTCTCCCGCAGAAAACCCAGTTTTTTGCACGATTAAATCAAGCGCAGTAGGTTCGGAATCAATCGCTTCTAATATTTTATGAAATTGCGGTTCTAGCTTTGGTAAAGGTTGCTGATTGTGCGATGTTACCTGCTGAGAAAATAAAGGTAAATCCGATAGATTTCCCGAATCTACAGGCGGCATACCGCTCAACATTTCTACCAAAAGACCTTCATTGATAATTAGATGCGCGCCTTTGCTTAAAAGTCCCAAACAACCATGCGATCGCACATTATCCAACGACCCCGGTAATGCATACACATCGCGACAATATTCATTAGCTAAACGCGCAGTAATTAAAGCTCCCGATCTAGTCGGTGCTTCCATTACCAATACTGCCCGACTTAACCCCGCAATAATGCGATTTCGATTGGGAAAATGGGCGCGATTTGGTTTAATTCCAGAGGGATATTCGCTCAATACCAAACCTTTAGTTAAAATCTCTTCGTACAACTTCAGATTGCGCGGCGGATAAATAATATCCACACCCGTACCAAAAACTGCAATCGTCCTCGCACCCACTTCTAAACAGGCGCGATGAGTTTCCGTATCAATACCCTCTGCCATACCGGAAACAATTGTAAACCCTTTCTGAGCCAAAACTGTTGTGATTTTGCGCGTCCAACGTTTCCCATATTCAGAAGGATCGCGAGTACCTACAATCGCAACAGTTGGAGTTATGCCCAAATTTTCTTCAACTTGAACAATTCCGCGATAATACAACACCGGCGGCGGGTTAGGAATTTCCAACAACAAGCGGGGATATTCCCTATCTGCTGGCGTCCAGAAACAGGGATTTTTGACAGAATGTTCTTGGAGGAACATTTCAAGATTGAAATGCGATCGCTCCCTTACCACCGTATCAATTATTTGACGCCCAAAACCTTCAACTTGCCCCAAAGCTTTTGCATTTGCTTCCCAAGCTACAGATAGCTTGCCAAAATGCTGTTCGAGTCGCCGCAGCAAAATGGGTCCAATTCCGGGAATTTGCGACCAAGCTAACCAAAAAGCGCGTTCTTCCACTTTATTCATTAGCTATTAATTTCGTAGTGACAGCGGTAATGGGTAATTGCTAATTGCTAATTGCTAATTGTTCGTTTAATCGTGACAATTACCGATTACCGATTACCCATTACCAGTACCGCTCGATGTAACTAGGAGGGGCGGGTTTAACCAACCCGAAGTTTCGTAATTTCGTAGGGTGCGTTAACGCAGTGTAACGCACCATCTGCGAGTTTCGTAGTAGGGTGCGTTAACGCAGTGTAACGCACCATCTGCGAGTATTATTTATTGTGCTTAAGATACTCGAAAACCGACTTATCGCCGATATCGGGGGGAATAGCTTGGATTGATTTCCGCAGCGCGAAGACAATAAATAAAATTGCCCAAAGTCCTAATAAAAATTGTTCTCCATTCAGCGGCAAAACACCGAATAAATGGCCTAACAGCAAGATTGGTACGAGAGGAGTTAGCAGTTTTGTTTCAAATCTATCAAAGCAAAAAGCTTCTTTAAAATATATCCCTGTCAAAGCTGCAAAAGTAAAGCCAACGCCGACAATTGCCAAAGGTTGGTGATAAACAGTTAAAGCCAGAGGTGCGCTAAATTGCAAAGCTAAAACTAAAGATGCGACGCCGCCGATAGCCCAAAAAACTTGCAAAAGTCGGTGCAGCGATGCCAAATAAATATGAATCGTCGCCAAACTAACGCCTAGCGCTATATAAAAACAGGCATAAAGGAAAGTAACAGCAGTTAGTACAGTTGGGTTATTACCTTGCCACAATACTAACCCGGTAGCGATCGCAAAGCTCAAAGCCGCCACCATTAACCCGGTACGATAGACGATAACGCCAGTGCGATCGCTCTGAGTAATCGTAAATTCGCCAAACTGACCTTGATACACCCTTGGTTCAGACGATGCGAGTACTTGAGTCATAGTTTATCCCCAAATCTAACCCTCTTGAGGCAGGTAATTCAACTATAGCTAACAAACATAATATCATCCCCTCTCCCCTCGTCCCCTCGTTACCAGGCTCTTGCCTGGTAACGCAGATAAGCGAGGCTCCTGCCTCTGGCAATCCCTAGACTCTAAAAACAATATTTTTGCCTATTTTTATGAATTGATTACAGCGCATTGCTTTTCGAGTGAGGGATAGGGAAATCGCGAAAGAATGCAATAGCGGCACCGTTAACGGTGCCGCTATTGCATTCAAAGCGCCGTACCTCATACGGCTGCAATCCGGTATAAAACTCGCACCAAAGCACCCAAATCTACCTGTAACCTCATCTGAGCATTACCGCCATTGACAGCAATTTCTACCCAACCATTACTATCAACCAAAGCGATAAGACTGCCAACGGGAGAATCGCTATAAGTTTGGCATCCTAAAATAGTTTCCCCCGCAATTTCAACCGACCAAAATTTACCTTGAACCAGAGAACCTGGAATATTGGTAACCAAATTGCCGAAGCGATCGCAATACTGTATACAACCGATTACACCCCGATCAATTCGCTTGCATTCGGGAATCGGCAATTCAACTAAACTTGCCAAATCGATTTCTCGTCCTAACTGTTGTAAAGATACGCCTTTAGAGAGATGCGCGCCTACGGGGGCAAAAATATCTCGTCCGTGAAAAGTGGCGCTGGGTGTTGGTACTCGCCAGTAATCGGGGTTAGAGAGTTCGACAGCGGCAATTGCCGGAGATTGACTTAGTATCCCGCCGAACAGACCATTATCTGGGCCGACAAGGAAGCCCGAGGGGAATTGTAGCGCGATCGCTCGACGATTCCCCCCCACCCCCGGATCGACTACCGCCACATGTACAGTTTCATCGGGGAAATAACGGTAAGCACTCATCAAGCAAAACCTTCCCGCCGCAATATTCTGCGGTGGAATTTGATGCGTCAAATCCACCACCGTCAGCGTCGGGTTAATTTGAGCAATAACGCCTTTCATCACGCCGACATAAACATCGTTTAAGCCAAAATCAGTCAAAAGAGTGAGAATTTTAGGCTCGGGCATCTCGAATTATCTCAATAGTTTAAGAGAAAGCATATCCCGTGGATATACTCTCTCTTAAATTCAGATTATAGCCACACCAGACCAGGGGCGGGTTTA
>DNGJ01000230.1:0-15536 GCA_003486305.1 Cyanobacteria bacterium UBA11371 | reverse complement strand
TGCTACACCAGACTAGAGGCGGGTTTATTGGAATTGTTTGAAATTGTCAAACTTTATTGGTATAACCCGCCCCTACAATACTTTGATCTGTAGTATTACATTTGCGTCACCAATTTTTTCTCTCTCTCAACAACTGTGGGCGTTTCCACAAGCAGCTTGCACAAATCGTCCAACTCATCCGTTCTCGCATTAATTACTAGATTTGCTCGTTCTTCCAGCTTCTCGATATTTTCAGGACTTGGATCGTCTATATCGTCGTTACCCTTAGTGAGTCTTGGTTGAAAGCGATAATACTGTTTCGGATCGCCGTCTGCATCCGGTAAGAGTTGGTCTAATTGAGAACCAACTGCCTCACTTTGACCATCCAAAACCATACTAATAATTGGTTGTATCCATTGAGCTTGTCCCCAGCGTTTCACCCGATCAAATTCATATTGCCTGGTCAGAGATCCCGTACCGATTGAGACAACAAGAATTTCATCTATAGCCAGTTTTTTTTCTGGTTGCTTCAGTTCTCTTGCTTTCTTCTTAGAAGCGATTATCGCTTCCATAACTGCCAGTGAAGTTGGATTGTTGGCAAAAACTCCACCATCAATCAATGAATAGAAACCGTTGATTTTATTAAGCGTGGAAACTGGGAATGGTTCAAAAAAAGTCGGGGCGGCGGAAGTTGCCATAGCAGCTTCTACCATTGTAATGCCTCGGCATACTCGGTGGAAGTCCAAACCGCTTGTCTTTTCTGTCTCCTTATTACTGGTGAAGTAAACAGGCATCCGCAATTCAGTTTCATAGCTGGTAATCAAAACTTCCGTCAGTGCCTCTTCAATTCGAGTGTCCTTTCCCAAGTATTCTTCTAACACTGATTCTCTGCCATCTGAAGGAAACTTCGACGCCAGAAATAGTTCGTAAATACTCGATATTTTTGCGATCAACGACTGGTTAAAAATCCGCTCCCCGTTTTGCCGATACAGGTCGATTAAATCTTTAGCTTTGTAATGAGGTATCTCAGGATTTTCTGGATGGGGTTTAGCTAGAGCTAATGCCAAAATACCCCCCGTTGAAGTGCCTGCAATCATATCAAACAATTGACAGATCGGCTTGTTTGTCCGCCGTTCAATCTCGGCTATAATCATCGCCGGGATAATCCCTCTAATGCCGCCACCGTCGATTGACAATATTTTATATTTAAAAGTCATATTACTCTCCTTAGTCTTGCACAAAAACTAAATAGTTGGAACCTTGAGTTATCGAATCGCTTCTAAATTTATATTCCGCAGGTTGGATTTACTTTCCGGATTTTTTTGACTAATAATGAAAATTGTTGCAGTTTTTAATAAATCCCCAGTCAATAGCTTGGCTTAATTGAGAAAAATCAAGCTTATTTGCCAAAGAAATACCTTCATCTATATTTTGGAAATTTTGCCAGACTCTGACAGTACCCTCACGGGGTAATTTGGCTCATTTACTACAAATAATATAAAAAGTCAAGTTTTTTAAATTTAACTATAAAACTCTAAAACTTTATATACATTTAGTGGCGACCAGTCGCCCATCGGGACGCCCCAGGAGAGAAGAAACTGTCCTCCTTGTCTCCCTGTCAGCTAGATTCATAAATTTTATGAACATTCTGTATCTTAAGACACAATTTTCTTGCCAATTTGAGCTTGGCGTGTTATATTAAAAAAATAGAATGAAAATTATACACCAACTGATCCCAATCTGAAGTCCATGATGAACAAAAATCGTCGCGAAGACCTAAAAAGAACAGCCGAAATTCATCGTGCCAACATCCAGAAAAGGCTGCAACATCGCTTGGAAGTCGCCAGAGCCAACGGTGACCAAGAGTTAATCCGGCAACTGGAAGCGGAAATGCAGCAGCTGTAGAGCCGCAAAGCGCTGCAAAATGGCATTTTAGGGATAAAAGAAGGAGGGGCTGGCTAGGAATGTCCCTCCTTTGATTTAGAAACCCGGTTTTTTCAAAAAACCGGGTTTCTTTGACAATTTTTTGTCAATGAATTTCTATCATTTGGGAGATCAGTTTAAGGTAAAGTCGCTAGCTTTGTTGTAGTAGCTATACTGGTGGCGCTACCAATGTAAGCCACAACTTGACTAGCGAGTGAGAAAACCGTCATGACAGTTGAACTGATTGCGTGGATAGCCGATGCTTGGGGTGCATTGCAAAAGAATGTTGGTTGGATGGGTTGGAACCTGTTTTTAGCCTTAGTGCCGTTGGCTTTGAGCGTGTGGCTATTTGGCAGACCGCGATCGCGCAAAGCATTATGGTGGATCGGACTATTTCTATTTGCCACCTTTTTGCCAAAATCCCCCTTAGTTTTGACCCACATCACCCGCTTCATTTTAGAGAACCGCACAAACTATATCGTTTGGGCAATTACGCTGGTTTTAATCGCATTGGATTTGTGGTTATTGCGTAGTCCCCAAACCCGATCTTGGTTCTGGTGGCTGGGATTCCTGGTTTTTATCGCATTTTTGCCCAATGCGCCTTACGTTTTGACCGATATCATTCACTTAGTTGAAGATATTCGCCAAGGCTACTCGATCTGGACAATTACCTTAGCGCTTGTTCCCCAGTATTTAATCTTTATGATCGGTGGGTTTGAAGCCTATGTCCTGTCTTTAATTAACTTGGGCGAATATTTGAAACGGCAAGGTTTGGGTAAATTCGTCCTTTGGGTAGAGTTAACCTTGCACGCACTTAGCGCCATCGGCATTTATTTAGGGCGATTTTTGCGGTTCAACAGTTGGGACATCGTGACGCAACTCGATAGCTTAGCGAACAGCGTCGTAGACGATCTCGTCGCCAAACGCCCAATTTTAGTCATGGGGGTTACCTTCGCGGTGATTGCAGGATTGTACTGGATTATGAAGCAGGTAAGTTTGGGCATAATCTTGCGGAGAAAACAAGCGATCGCTACCCATCAACTCCCTGACAAAAGCGACACCTCTACCGTTTTGTAATCTGATCGCCAAACTAATCCTATCGAAAGATGGCACAAGCTTTAAGCTTCGCTGAAATTAACCTAGATAGGTAATAGGTAATAGGTCATTGGTCATGGCTTATTACCTATTACCCCCTGGGATTAATAGGAGGTCGCGAATATGGCGCTATTATCTACCGATGAACTCAAAACTTTAATACAAACCTCTCAAAAGCCTTGCATTTCACTTTACATGCCGATGCAAAAGGCAGGGCCAGAAATTAGACAAAACCCGATTCGGTTTAAAAATATCGTCCGCGAGGCAGAAGAACGTTTAAAGGAAATGGGTTTAGACGACGAGGAGACAATGGAATGGTTTAAGCAAGTTCATCAACTCGATACGGGGGATTTTTGGGAAAATCAAGATTTGGGACTGGCAATCTTTATTTCAAGAGAAATGTTTCGCTACTACAGCCTGCCCTACGAATTTCAAGAATTGGTAGTCGTCAATAACCATTTCCACATTAAGCCACTTCTGCATCTGCTCAATAACGACGGACTGTTTTACATCTTGGCTCTGAGTCAAAATAATATCAGGTTCTTTGAAGCAACGCGCTACAGCATCAACGAAGTAGAACTGCAAAACGTTCCTAAAAGCTTAGAAGAAGCGCTGCAATACGACGAAACTGCAAAAGAAGGTCAACATCGAATTGCCACATCAAAAGGGGGTACTGCGAATTCTTTCGTACAACCGGGCAGTTTTCACGGTCAAGGAAGTCCAGATCGAGATAAGCATCAAGAAGACATTCTGCAATTCTTTCACATGGTTGATGCCGGTTTGTTCGACGAGAAACTGAGGAATAAAAAAGCGCCGTTAGTATTAGCAGGAGTTGAGTATCTGTTCCCAATTTACAGAGAAGCTAATACTTATCAGCATTTGCTGGAAGAAGGCATTACAGGCAATCCAGAAAACGTGAAGCCGGAAGAATTACACGCGCAAGCTTTACCGATTGTAGATCCGATATTGCAGCAGTCAGAAGAAATTGCGATCGCTCAATACCAAGAATTAGCCGGAGCGGGTACTGGCAAAACTTCTCACGATATCAAAGATGTGATTTCCAGTGCCTATTACCAACGGGTTGATTCTTTATTTGTGCCAGTTGGGCAGCAACAATGGGGACACTTTGACCCGGAAACAATGAGCGTAGATTTACACGCGGAACCCGAAGCAGATGATGAGGATTTGTTGAATTTTGCTGCGGTTTATACGATAATAAATGGCGGCACGGTTTACGCAGTAGAGCCAGAAAAAGTGCCCGATGAAGCACCAGTAGCGGCGATTTATCGTTATTAGGCTAATTGCTAATGGCTAATTGGTAATGGGTAATTGCTAATTGCGAGCTTGCTAATTGCGAGCTTGCTCATATCATGTCCCTTCGCAATGGTTGTGTATCGTAGGGGCGGGTTTTACGAGAGAGATTTGAAGGCTACCCAAGGACTAAATAAACCCGCCCCGGCTCAACTACCGATGCCACCGGACATGATATTATATCATGTCCGGTCAATTACCCATAATCGGCAGCCGGGACACGGCATTATTAACGTCCATTGTTTGTCCAAGAGATCTATGATGCCGTGTCCCTACGCAACGACGAGGTGAGGTTTTTTTATTATGGGCAATGAGCGCGGACATGATATCATTGTAGGGGCGTTCGCGCAGCGTGCCGGAGGCATTAGCATTTGCGCTGTTATGTTGTCGGTAAATCTAAAATATTTCATCGCATTTGCTTCGCCCTTACACGCCATTAGCCATTAGCAACAATCTAAAATCTAAAATCCCAAATGCCGTCGAGATGCTTCTAAAATGATGCGGTGTTCGGCGCGAGCGATCGCACTATATGTAGACTCGACCGCATCTGGACTCACAGAAATAGAATCGATTCCCCAGCGGACGAGGTGTTCGATTAAATCTGGATACTCTGCGGGTGCTTGACCGCAAATTGATGTGGGAATCCCTTGTTGTTTGGCAGTTTGAATCAGTTGTTGCACCGCCCGCATTACTGCGGGATGGCGCGAGTCAAACGCCGCCGCCATCTGACTTTGATCGCGGTCAACTCCTAATAATAGTTGGGTTAAATCGTTAGTGCCGATGGAAATACCCTGAACGCCTGCTTTAACGTAATCTGGTAACAACAGCAGCACAGAAGGCACTTCCGCCATAATCCACAATTGAAATTGGGAATATAGAGTTAACCCTGCTTGCTCAACTTGACGGCGACAAAAAGAAAACTCTTCCACCGTGCGAACAAAAGGCAAAATCAAGCGAACATTGTTATATCCGGCACGATAAACTTGAGCTATCGCAGTTAGTTCTAGCTGGAAAATCTCTGGATAAACTAGATAGCTGAACGTTCCCCGCACGCCCAACATCGGATTGCTGTTGGTGGCGAAAGATGGGCTACCTTCTAAAGATTGAAATTCGTGCGATCGCAAATCCAAGGAACGATAAAATACCGGACGCGGTGCAAAAGCGCTGGCAAATCTACTAATATGCTCGGTTAACCGTTCAACTAGCTGTTGCGATCGCTTCTGCTCGACCCACAAACTCGGATGTTGTCCCTGCAAAATTTCCAGCATCATCACTTCACTTCGCAATAACCCCACCCCATCTACCGGCAGCGATTTTGCATTCTCAATCGCACCAGTTTGACTTAAATTAACTAACAGCCGAGTAGCAAGGGGAGTAAAAGTAAAAGATTGCAGAGTTTGAGGTACGGAATTCGGATAAAATTCTTGCCCATGACCTTCACCAGATTCAAGGCGATAAATCTCGCCCAGATCGCCGTCTATCATCACAAAATCGCCCGTTTTGATCGCATCAGTCGCACCTGTGACACCCACCACCGCTGGAATGCCTAATTCGCGAGCAATAATAGCAATGTGGCTAGTCATGCCCCCCTGTTCGGCAACTACACCCGCAGCGCGTTGCAACAAAGGTAACCAGTCCGGAGTAATGCTAGGAGCAACTAAAATCCTTCCTGGTGGCAATTGCTCTGGATGGTCAATTTTACCAGCGATTAAGAGCGCTTTAGCGATCGCGCGCCCCGAAGACGCCCCCAGACCCCGAATCGTGGCAGTTTGTGCGGGACTTCCTGACGAATTGAGTTGCGCTAAAGAATTCTCTCGATCTCCCCTCTGCTGTGGTAATAATTCAGATGGAAACAAAGGCGATATAGCCCCATCTGGCGGACGGGGATACGCTTGGGTGAGATATAATTGCGCTTCCAGACCCGCTTCTTTGAGCGCTAGCGTCCACTCCAGGATTAAAGTCGGACCGAGATCCGCTCTTAGGCGGTGGGTCAACTCAATCAGTTTTGCGAGATATTTTGCTTCTAGAGAGTATTGTTTTTGTTGTTCCTCGCTGAGCAAATAAGTTTGTAGGTAGCTCTCAGCGATCGCATCCTCCTGTTGTTGATTGAATGGTAATTCGCGCAAGCGATAGGCGATAGTTTTGCTACCCAGGTTTTGCTGAGCGATCGCGCCACTATCTGGCTGTACTTGGTAGGAATCTGGAAACACTTCTCCCCGCACCAGCGCCATTCCCAATCCCCAAGTTGCTTGAATTTCCCAAACTTCTTTTGTCGCTAAAACGCGCCCAGAAGCTAGTGCATTGTCGATTGGTTGTACTAAAATCCCTAAATGAATCTGTTGCAGTTTGATCCGGGCACGCTGCCAATACAGCAAGCTTCTGGCTCTAAATAACTCCGCCCATACCCGCTTGACAGACAAAGCGATCGCCTCCTTTGTACAAGCGCAAACATGGCTTTGCAGCAGTCCGGAAATCTTCTGGGTACTGCCAAACGCCAAATGGGAAGGTAGCGCCAGCGTCGGGCGCACAATCAATGCCTGCGCCTGCAACTTTTGACTCGCCGCTAACAGCGTTGATTGCCAAGTTTCAGGCAGCGCCGCCGCCATAATTTCGCGACGAATGCGCTGCGCCACCTGCTGGAGTTGATAAGGATTCTCAACATCCACGTACAGCGAAGAAGAAGGCAAATCGGCAAACAGCGGATCTAACCATTCAATCGTCTCCAAAAACTGGCGCAGAACAGGACTAGGAACCACAAAACCGGGGATAACAGGATATCCCTTTTGCCACAACTGGCTTAAATAAAAAGCTTTTTCCCCCACCTGGAGGCGATTTGAAGGTTGAATCCGATCGAGCCAAAGCAGGTCATCCACAGACAGAATGCCATGAGGTCTGTATATTTCTTAACATTTATTTGCCCTTTGCTAGATCGAGCCTAACGCATCAATCTCCACTGCTCCCAGCGCCTTCAGTGTAGATTTCTGAGCATCGGTGACGCCTGTGACACCGATAATATTCATGGCTTCGTAGAGGATCTTGCGATCGCATCGTCCTCACACGTTCACCAGTCTCAATCTCCCACACCGCGATCGCTCCATCGGCGTTACCGCACTCTAAAGTGCGACCATCGGGGGATCTTGCGATCGCCGACACCTCAGACGCATCGCCCTGTAATGTTTTGAGACATTCTCGAGTAATTTGTTTTACAACCCGAATGGTTCTACTGCTGGCTTCGGTACAGGTGGTCAATTTGCCACGGTGACTAATTCTCCTTTTCTCTTCGCCGACGACGTTATTATCAGCGTTGTGGCGTAGGGATTGAGTTGCTTCTAATCAGCGGCGCTTTCCTGCAAGCTCAAACAAATCAAATTTATGCAAAAATCGATCGCAAAGTTTGCACAGAGTTTAGTAAAAGGTGCGGTGCTATCTGTTGCAATGGTTGTTTCGCTAACCGCAGTTCGTGAAGTTTCCCGTAGGGTAGCGATCGCAGTCAATACCCCTAAAGCCAAAGCTGCTTCTCTGATGCAACAGGACTTGTTCTTCGGACGCAATATTCCCGGTGGCAAACAAGTTTCTCAAGCACAGTTTCAACCCTTCGTAGACACACCTGAAACTAAGACAGCAATTCGATCGGGCAAGCGTTTTACTCGTTGTTGATGAAGATGTTTCCGTTACCTTTGATGCCGATCCACCAACTGCTGCTGTTCGATAACCCGAATCTGGTGTTCTGGAGGCTATCTTTAATATGACTTACGCAAAGAAACCGGGTTTCTACAAACTCTAGCAAGGAATCCGGATTCTGGCCTCGACCTGTGTAAGTCCTGTTTAAGTCTTCGCTTGTCTGCTTTCTCCCTCCGCCTCGTCCCTCTGCCGACGGGTGGCACCTTGGAGGCTAAAATAAGGCTGATGAGCGATCGCATCCATGTCCATCCATCCACGACCGGGCGCTCAAGGGAGCGCCTCTCTACCCTCACTATTGCCTTGTGAGGGTTCAATTTCTGTTTGATTAAGGAGTTGCTTAATGCGCGCGATTAACTTTCTGATTATCTTCCTGTTTTGTGTAGCGCTGGTTTTATTCAGCTTAGAAAATACCGATCCAGCTACGATTAAATTTGTTAAAGGGGTTGACATTCAAGCACCTTTATGCATTGAATTAATTGGCGCAATGGGTTTAGGGGCTGTTGTGGCGTGGATATTTAGCATTTTGAGTCGGTTGCAGCGGTTCTTGGAATCCCGCAAGACAACGCGAGAAATTCGGGTGCGCGAGAATCGGATACAAGCTTTAGAAAAAGACTTAGAACAATACAAAGCAGAACTGCAAGAGCTATCATCGGCAACGGAAGCGACAGAAGCAACAGATACCCAGCCCAAAGTAATTGCTCAAAGTTGAATTTGACAATGGCACCGACCCCAAATCGAGAAGCTGCGTGGAATCAAGGGCCGCACTTAGCGATCGCTCTCTTAATTGACTTAGCTCAGCGGGGGGAAATCGATCCTTGGGATGTCCAGGTAATTGAAGTGATCGACCGCTGCTTAAACGAACTAGCCCAAGGGGTGCAGACTGGCTGGTTAGAAACCGATTTATCCCAGTCAGGACAGGCATTTTTAGATGCAGCGGTACTGGTATTGCTCAAAGCTAATACCTTAGAAAGCCTCCAAGAACCCGAAATCCCTGCCGAGTCACCAGAAGCAGAAGAACTGGAATTAGAAGAAGGCGGCGAAGGAAGATTACCATTGCGTCTGGAACGCCAGTTACGCAGGCGTCCCACCGCAGTCCCACCCCTAAACCGTCCCGTGACCTTGCAGGAGTTAATCGACCAATTGCGGTTAGTCGCCGCCGCAATGGAAAAGCAATCCCCGCGCACTCGCCGCAGCAACTCTCACGCCAATGCTTCTGCACGCGCTCAAATGCGGGCAGCCCTAGAATTGGCAAGCCAAGAAAATCTCAGCGAAATCGCAGTTGAACTCGATCGGTTTTTGGCGGCTTATTGGTCAAATCAAACCGGGGAACAAGATGGACTGACCCTAGATCAATTGTTAGGTTTGTGGTCGCTCTCGCGGGGCAATCGAGCGAATTCTCCCGATCTACCATCACCAGAAGCCAATTTAACCGCTCCTACCCCCGAACAATTACACGACAGAGTAGGCGTCTTCTGGTCGCTGCTGTTGCTGTCGGCGCAATCTAAAGTAGAGTTAGTTCAACACGAATTCTACCAAGACCTAAAAATTCGCGCTTTATCCGTTTGAAGAGCTATATTGCCAGAACATCTGTCAATGATTCCCGCTCTTGACAGAAAATTGAACAGAAGATTTGATTTGCCATCAAATCCCCCAACTTTAGTAGCCAAGGGTTGAAGGAAAATTATTGATGAAAGCCATGATTCTGGCGGCTGGGAAAGGTACCCGCGTCCGTCCAATTACTTACACAATTCCCAAACCTCTAATTCCCATCCTGCAAAAACCAGTGATGGAGTTTTTGGTCGAATTGCTGCGCCTACACGGATTTGACGAAATCGTGGTCAACGTCAGCCACCTAGCCGATGAAATAGAGAACTATTTCCGCGATGGTCAGCGCTTTGGTGTCCAAATTGCCTATTCTTTTGAGGGTCGGATCGATGAAGAAGGTAAGTTGGTGGGAGAAGCAATCGGTTCGGCGGGTGGGATGCGTCGCATCCAAGACTTCTATCCGTTTTTTGACGATACCTTTGTGGTGCTGTGCGGCGATGCCTTGATTGACCTGGATTTAACTGCGGCGGTGAAGTGGCATAAATCAAAAGGTGCGATCGCTACCGTGGTGATGAAAACCGTCCCCCGCGACGAAGTTTCTAGCTACGGGGTAGTCGTCACCGACGAAGAAGGTCGAATCAAAGCGTTCCAAGAAAAGCCAAAAGTCGAAGAAGCCAAGAGTAACAACATTAACACCGGCATCTACATTTTTGAGCCAAAAGTATTTGATTACATCCCCTCTGGTGTCGAATACGACATCGGTAGCCAGTTATTCCCCAAACTCGTAGAAATGAACGCGCCTTTTTACGCTGTCCCGATGGACTTCCAATGGGTGGATATCGGTAAGGTTCCCGACTATTGGCAAGCGATTCGCGACGTGTTAAAAGGGAAAGTCAAAAACGTCTCGATTCCAGGACGTGAAGTGCGTCCCGGCGTCTACGCGGGGCTAAACGTGGCGGCGAACTGGGACAAGGTGGACATCACAGGGCCAGTATACATCGGCGGCATGACCCATATCGAAGATGGGGTTAAAATTATCGGGCCAACGATGATCGGGCCAAATTGCTGGGTCTGCAAAGGAGCGACGATCGATAACAGCATTATCTTTGATTACTCGCGTTTGGGGCCAGGGGTGCGTTTAGTAGACAAGCTGGTATTTGGTCGCCACTGCATCGATAAAACAGGTGCATCGATTGATGTAGAAGCAGCCGCTTTAAACTGGCTGATTACCGACCGGCGTCAGGAGTTCCCCGCCGAAGAACCCGAAGAACAACGAGCGATCGCAGAATTACTCGGAAATGGGTAATTGGTAATGGGTAATTGGTAATGGCTAATGGCTAATGGCTAATGGCTAATTGATTTAAGATTTTAGATTGAACCGATCTGAAATTTGAAATCCCATTAACCAATTACCAATTACCTATTACCAATTACCAATTCCCTAACTCGACAAATACGTATACCGGCTCAAACTGCGTTCGTAATTTTGCAACAACAACTGGGATTCTGGAATCGTAATTTGATTCTCCAGCAGTGCTTGCTCGCAGCGGCGGCGGATATTTTCCACTAAGTCTTCGGCGTCGTACTGCACGTAACCCAAGACTTCGTTCATCGTATCCCCTTTGACCACATGTTCGATTTGGTAACCTTTCGGCGTCAGTTTGATGTGGACGGTATTCGTATCGCCAAATAAGTTATGGAGATTCCCCATAATTTCTTGGTAAGCACCGTTAAGGAACATTCCCAAGTAATAGGGTTCTCCCGGCTTAAACGGATGCAATTCTAACACCGACTTCACATCGCGCAGGTCAATAAACCGATCGATTTTGCCATCGCTATCGCAAGTCAAATCTGCCAAAATTCCGCGCTGAGTCGGTTCTTCATCCAGCCGGTGAATTGGCATAATTGGAAACAACTGGTCAATCGCCCAACAATCTGGCGCCGATTGGAACACAGACATATTCACGTAGTAGATGGAAGCCATAATTTTTTCCAGGTCTTCCAACTCATCCGGGACGTAATCTTGCTGCCGCGTAATTTCTAGAATTTTGTGGCAACATGCCCAGTAAAGCCGCTCGGCTTTGGCGCGTTCGGTTAAGCGCAAAATTCCTAAATTAAATCGACTGATCGCTTCTTCTTTAAATTGCGTCGCGTCGTGGTAAAATTCTTGGAAGTTTTCGGCGTTAATCGATTGGTAAGTTTCCCAAAGATAGCGAATCACTGGAGATTCCCCTTCTTGGGGCGGTTCCGGTGATTCGTGGGGTACTTCGCTGGTGCTGAGTACGTCGAAAATCAGCACCGACTGGTGGGAAGCCACAGCACGCCCGCTTTCGCTAATCAGCGTTGGTACGGATACGTTGCGTTCGCCGCAAGCATCTTTTAACTCAGCGACGATGTCGTTGGCGTAATTCTGCATGTTGTAATTTTTCGAGGCGTAGAAGTTGGTTTGAGAACCGTCGTAATCCACGCCCAATCCGCCGCCGACATCGAGGTATTTCATATTGGCTCCCAGTAACGCCAATTCGACGTAAATTTGACTGGCTTCCCGGATTGCTTCTTTGATGACGCTAATCGAGGAAATTTGAGAGCCGATATGGAAGTGCAATAGCTGCAACGAGTCTAACAGGTTAGCCCCGCGCAATTGCTCGACAGCTTGGATAATTTCTGGTATGGTGAGGCCGAACTTGGCGCGATCGCCTGTAGAAGTCCCCCAGCGTCCCACTCCCTGGGTACTCAGTTTCGCCCTTACCCCTAAAATTGGCTTAATTCCCAACTGGCGCGATGCTTCAATCGCCACCTGCACTTCTTCAATTTGTTCGAGGACAATTAACGGCAGTTGTCCCAATCGCTGGGCTAACATTGCCGTTTCAATGTATTCGCGATCCTTGTAGCCGTTGCAGACAATTAAAGCACCGGGAGTATCCAATAGGGCTAAAGCAATCATCAATTCGGGTTTTGAACCTGCTTCTAAGCCGAACTGATGGGGTTTGCCAAATCGCACCAAATCTTCAACTAGATGGCGCTGCTGGTTGCATTTTACCGGGAACACGCCTCGGTAGCCACCGGGGTAATTGTAGCGCGCGATCGCTTTGGCAAAGCAAGCATTCAACCTTTCGATCCGGTCTTCCAAAATATCGGAAAATCTGATCAGCAAGGGAAGCCCCAAATTCCGCTGTTTTAGCGCCCTCACCAGTTCAAATAAATCCAGCGAACCGCCCCTTTCCCCCTTGGGAGACACCGTCACGTGACCCGCCGCATTAATCGAAAAATACGGCTCGCCCCAGCCTTGTATGCGGTACAATGCTTCGCTATCTTCCATCATCCATTTCTCGCTCATTTCCCGCGCCGCAGCAGACAGAAGCGCCAAAGGCTTAGCTTCTGCCAACGATAATGAATCAACAGAATTTCGTACTCGGTCTTCAACACCCTTTTGATCCGTCGTCGGCTGTCCCCCCATGTCTATCCCCCATGCAACAACTACCGACATGTCAGTTTAGCGCATCTACAACCCTTGCATCGTCGGTTTTCCCACTACTTTTGACAGAATTTTTCCACCAACGAGGAGACGATGCCTAGAAACCGGGTTTCTTCGTCAATGTCTAGTCGCCAAACCCACAATTTTTAAGAGAAACCCGGTTTCTTTCAAGCTAGCTTCTCGATCAAAGTATTCCCAAAAGCTTTAGCTTCAACAGCGTTCGCTGACCAATGTGCGAAGCACTCGCAAGGGGAACAGCGACGAAACGAGCAACCTCCTGTGGTAAAGTTGAACCATCTTGACCCTCACTGCCGCAAGCGAGAACCAAGCTAATAGGCACAGGTTGCAAGAGCAAGTTATGGGTCTTGGGAACCAGGACTTTTGCCCTTGGAGGGAATGTGAGACCAAAGGAACTAGGTCGTTCTGGAGGCAATTCCCTATGAATAGGGAAGCCCACACCTGACCGAGGTAGGAGTGGGTAGTTCACGATACTAGGCTGGAACCCGAATTGTAACGCGCAGGTATTTAGAGTGGAACGGACATTTCTAGCAGTTAAACCCGATGGCGTCCAACGCCAACTCGTCGGCGAGATCGTTCGCCGGTTTGAAACCAAAGGCTTTACCCTCGTTGGCTTAAAGCTGATGCATGTCAGCCGCGAACTCGCCGAACAGCACTACGACGTTCACCGCGAAAGGCCATTTTTCGCCAGTTTAGTTGACTTTATCACCTCTGGTCCCGTCGTGGCGATGGTGTGGGAAGGTGAGGGCGTTGTCGCATCCGCACGCAAAATCATCGGTGCTACCAACCCCCTAACGGCAGAACCGGGTACAATTCGCGGTGATTTCGGAGTTAGTATTGGTCGCAACCTGATTCACGGTTCCGATGCGATTGAAACCGCCCGTCGCGAAGTTAGTCTGTGGTTTAAAGACGAAGAATTGGTAAGTTGGCAACCAAGTATTACTTCTTGGTTGTACGAAAAATAGATTGCTGACTTACTTTTAAAAGATGCCCTCGGTTCACCGATGGCATTTTTTTATTTAATTTGTAGGGGCGGGTTTGACCGAAAAAATGGGATACAAGCCTCGCCCTGAAGGGCGACTTTTGTTTTGGTTTGAGTGTTTGTATATATTGTCTTACTACAAGAGCAGTAGTTAATTGCTTCTGTTCGGCATCAGAAAAGCAACCACTCAAGCTCCTCATCCGTAAGCCTGACTTTAAATATATTTGGTCTAGCCATTCGTGTCCTAAATAGGTTACAGTATGGCTATGAAAGCACGTTACCGCTACCGCGTCTACCCCACTTTGTCTCAACAGTTGGCACTTGACAAGCTGTTTGGATGTGTTCGCGTGGTGTGGAATGATGCGTTAGCAAACTGTGTTGCCCAATATCAATCAGGAAACAAGAAACCAAAGGGGGCAGATCGAAAGAAGCAGTTGATTACCCAAGCTAAGAAAACAAAGGATCGGATTTGGCTATCAGAGGTTTCTAACATTCCCTTGCAGCAATCCCTCAACGATTTAGCTCAGGCATACCAAAACTTCTTTAAGTCATGTAACGGAAAGCGTAAAGGTAAGCCTGTTAAACCACCCAGGTTTAAGAAGCGTCGGGCAGCTCAGTCTGCACGTTTTACCAAAGGTGGTTTTAAGGTGCATCAAACATCTGTTTATCTTGCCAAAATAGGTAAGGTAAAGGTTGTTTGGTCACGTCCGCTACCCGATCAACCGTCTTCTGTAACAATCATCAAAGATGCAGCAAAGCGTTATTTTGTTAGCTTTGTTGTAGAAGTTAAACCCTTAGTTTTACCCCCTACTGATAATGCTGTTGGCGTGGATTTGGGTATCACAACCTTCGCTTGCCTTAGCACTGGTGAGAAAGTGGATGCTCCCAAACCACTCAAAAAACGTATTGTCAGGGTAAGACGGCTAAATAAAAACCTATCTCGTAAAACACGAGGTTCTAACCGATACGAAAAAGCACGTCGTCGCCGGGCCAGACTGCAAGCTAAACTCAAAGATACTAGAACAGATTTTTTGCACAAGTTATCTACTAGGCTGATTCGTGAGAACCAAACGATTGTCCTAGAAGATTTGAATGTTTCAGGAATGCTCAAAAGCCCGAAGCTATCGTTAGCAATTAGCGATTTAGGATGGCGACAATTTAGAACATTCCTAGAAGGAAAATCCCAAAAATATGGGCGTGAATTTCGCGTTATTAGTCGGTGGGAGCCAACCAGTCAAACTTGTTCATGCTGTGGATTATTAGGTGGCAAGCTAGACCTCAAAATTCGGGAATGGACTTGTTTAAATTGCGAAGCTACTCACGACAGGGATGTGAACGCTGCGATAAACATTAAAGTCGCCGGAGGACATTCGGAGACTAAAAACGGATGTGGAGGAAGGCGTAAGACTGGCGTAAAGTCAGCAGCATCCGGTGAAGCGTCAACCCACCAGGAACCTATACAGTTATCTTTGAATCTGTTTGGGTAGATTGGAATCCCCGTCGCTTTTAGGGCGGGGAGGATGTCAA
>DNGJ01000081.1:20598-31017 GCA_003486305.1 Cyanobacteria bacterium UBA11371 | reverse complement strand
CGTTAATCTTTGGTATCCGGATTCCCATGTAGGAATTAACTCGCCTTCCTTAAGATCAACCACCCGCCGCTAACGTCACCATAATCAAAATGGAAAGTAAAAGACCTGGACTTAGTAATAATGCTAACATTCCTAACTCGTGTAAAGTCATAATACTAACCTCTGGTACATAGGCTTTTTCACCTTACCAAAACGGTTTTTTATTCCCATCCACCTACAGGCTTATGCTTCCCTAAATTTATCTAATTTTTAGATTTCTCTTAACCACTAGGGGGGCATTTTAACGAGATATCCTGCTTCTCTCCTACCTTGACCTTAAAACTATGGCTCAAATCGCAGTTTTTATCATTCCAGTTTATGCTTTGATTGCGATCTTTGGCGGCGTTTTCGGTTACGTCAAAGCCAAAAGCAAAATGTCACTTATCTCTGGGCTAGTCAGCGGTGCGGCTTTATTAGCAACGTGGTTGTTAGCGGGAACGACAGCGCTAAAATTGGGGATAGCAACCGCGATCGCAGCCGTTCTCTCGATCGTTTTTATTATCAGGTTTGTTCGCACTCGTAAATTTATGCCAGCCGGTTTGATGATGTTGTTGAGTTTGGCAGCAACTATTGCGTTTGCCTTGGGTTGGCTGACGTAGGTATCTTTTTTGTGGGAAAACCGTTGGGTTGTACATTTATCGGGCGAAAAATGTGGGAAGATAGGAAAAACCTAAGCTGTGCTTCCCTTCGAGACATCAGTAATTTTTCGCAATTAAAGGTTGCAGGGAATACAAGGCTCTTGCTAGTAGGTCAAAATTTAATTGACAATTCTGACCAAACCATGCCGGACGCCATAAAGCAGGCGGTTAATGATGACTTGATCGGCTTCGCTCAGAGAATCATTTAACAGGGCAGATCTAATCTGATACCGATCGGCAAGGGTCATTCTACCGGAAACCATGATCTGACCTGAGAGCGCTTCGATTGTGGCGGAGTGCCAATAGGTTTGAGATTGCATAGCAGTAAGACCATAGCGAAACTCAGCAATTTTAATATCGTCAAATTCTGGAGGAGGCGAGGTGATGGGAAGCATATAAAAAATGTGAGAGTAGTCATGGAATTTTGTGATGTAGATTGCCGCAAAAATGTGACGATTCTGTATTATCTGAGTGATGGCGATCGTAGAAAATAGATTTCCCCTACCCGTTGTGGAAAACCCGGTTTTTTGGGCAAGCGGGTCTGGAAAATCTTTATCCAGCAAAAATTTCGACGAATTGATCGGACAGCGTGTAGGTAGTTCACAAACCCAGTTTCTGGCTCTGTTGTGCCCAATATTTACTGGCTGCGACAGGGTTAAATTTAATTAATTCGGTGTTTCCCAGTAGCAGCAGTTTTGTTGGCTTTGGGGGAATAATATTTAAAGCGGCGATAACTTGTTGAGCGATCGCACCAGCCAATAAAGGGGGTACGGAGTTGCCAACTTGCCGGAAACCGTGCCATTTAGTTGTATGAAAACGGAACCAGTCTGGAAACGAGTGCAATCGGGCGGCTTCGCGCACGGAAATCACCCTGGGTCGGGTAGGATGGATCGGACGCGGGGAAGTGTAGCGCCCGCGTTCCGCGCCCGTCCCCGCACGCAAGGTGTGACAGAGTCCGTCCCAATCGAGGCGTCGCAGGTGACTGATAGAATCTAACTGACCTGGGGGTAAATCCTGAAAACGCTCGATGCAGGTATCTTTGTGTTTAGTGCGGCGGGAACTGGTCAAAAGTTGGGGATTCCACGCTCGCGGGTCGGAAAAATCCGTTTGCTCGCCTTCAATACCGCGCATTTGACGCCCATAGCGCGTCGCCGATGCTTCGCTCGTTCCGATAGTCGCCTCGCTCAGCAATACCTCGTCAGTTTTCCACAGTTCGGGAAAGTCATCTAAATCGGGAACGTCGGCGATCGCATCCCTGACAGTTACCTTAGTGCGATCGCGCGGTTTTGGATACGATAAAGGCAACTCCCCAGCGCGAGATCCCAATAAAAACAACCGCCGCC
The DNA here is from genome assembly GCA_003486305.1 of Cyanobacteria bacterium UBA11371. Taxonomy (GTDB): domain Bacteria; phylum Cyanobacteriota; class Cyanobacteriia; order Cyanobacteriales; family Aerosakkonemataceae; genus Microseira. The sequence continues at coordinate 28,997 of DNGJ01000081.1, read as the reverse complement.
GCTGCTGCGGGACGCCAAAATCTGCGGCATTTAAACACTGAACTGGTTGTGTAATCCCATACCCATTGCTTTCAAATTCCTGAATTAACCGTTCTAGCAATTGGCTGTAGCGCTTAGAAATCATTCCCGGTACGTTCTCCATCACAAAATACCGGGGTTTTAATTCGCACACCAAGCGACAAAAATGAAATACCAAGTCGTTGCGTGAGTCATCGACACAATTCTTGCCCATGATGGAAAACCCTTGACAGGGCGGCCCACCGATGATTAGATCGATTTCAGATTTTTTCTGCTGCTCTTGTCGCAAAAGAGCTTGCCAAATCATCTCGCCGGAAAGCGTGGTAATATCGGCAGCTAAAACAAGAGTTTGGGGAAAGTTATACTTATATGCGGCGGCGTGGATTGGATCGCGTTCAATTGCTACGATTACATCAAAACCAGCTTGTTCTATCCCCAGGGAAAACCCACCCGCACCCGCAAATAAATCGATAGCAATCGGACGACGACAATCCATTTTAGATTTAAGATTTTAGATTTTAGATTGTTGATTTGAGATTAAAATCTTTAATATAAAATAATACCTTCGCCAATCGTCTAAAACACCCGCAGGCTAAAGCCTGGGTCTACACAAACAAAGCCCGCCTACGCGGGCTACAATCCTTGCAGGCTGCTCTGGCAGCCAAAGTTTGTCTAGCGATACCCTTTAGGGTATCAGCTTTTTGGCAAAGGTATTGCTAAAATTGCCAGAATTTCTTTAGCAGCGCGATCGCACGCGCCTACTTCTCCCAAAGCTTGCCGCATTTGGCGATAATCTGCAAGAGTTTTTTGGCGCCCCGTTGGTTGTAGCAGGTGCAACGCGAAGCGGACAATATTTTCTGGGGTAGCTTGTTCTTGCAACAACTCTGGCACAATCGATTTCATCTCGACTAAGTTGGGAGGCGACATAAAGGGGATAGAAAATTTTAGCACCTTGCGGGCGATCCAAGCAGTAAGGGGATTGACGCGGTAAATTACGACTTGCGGCACGTCTAATAGGGCTAATTCTAAATTAACCGTGCCGGATTTAGCGATCGCTAGGTCAGCAGATGCCAGTACTTCTTTAGTTTTATCCGCTACCAAGGTAGCTTTGATGCCATAATTTTGAATTGCTTGTTCGATCGGTTGGCGATAGACTTCTAAAGAAAGGGGAATCCAAAAATAAACTTGGGGTAATTTTTCTTGGATAATTTTAGCCGCCTGGAACATTGCCGGGAGGACGTATTTTAATTCTTGACGGCGGGAGGCGGGGATGAGAGCGATCGCTATTTGTCCAGATTCAATTCCCAATTCTGCACGGGCTGTTTCTCGATTGGGAAATGCCTGCATCCGGTCTACAATTGGATGACCCACCCAAGAAACTTTTGCCCCATTTTTTTGGAAATATCGCGCTTCTTCCGGAAATATTGCCAATAAACGATCCGTACCGCTGACGATGCGCCTTGTATTTTGCGGACTGAGCGACCAAACCCACTCTTGGGGTGCAATAAAATATACAATCGGGACTTGCGGTGCGACTTGGCGGAGATAGCTGCTAATGACTAAATTTGGTCCCATATAGTCAATTAGCACAACGAGATCTGGGGGGTATTGTTGCAAGTATTCTTTCGCGCGACGCTGGATCTTAAGGGTAGGAGAAATATAAGCCAGAGACTCAAATAAACCGATAGAACCGATGCTGGTAGTATTGCCCAGAATAGTAGCACCAGCAGCAGCCATGCGCGAGCCACCCAACGCCACAATTTCTAATTGCAAATTAGAAATACTAGCTAATCGCTGCAACGCCTCGATTAACAACGCCCCTTGAAGATCGCCTGATACCTCGCCAGTGCTGATAAAAATTCGCAGATGTGCGGGTGGGCAGGTGGGCGGGTGGGCAGAGGAGCAGGTGTGTTCTTGTGTTCTTGTGCGGGTGGGCAGAGGGGAATTGGAATCTATATTTTCCCCATCTCCCCTACTCAAGAGCTCCCCATCTCCCCTGCTCACTCGTCACCTCTGCCGCCCAAACGGCGTCCTGGAATTAACCCTCGGCGTCCTTTAGTTTGGGAGAGTTGCAGGAAGTGATGTAAATGCTGCAATTGTTCGCTAGCTGGTAGGAGTTCTAACTGTTCTAGAGCTTGATTGAGAGTGAGTCCAGATCTATAGAGAATGCGGAAAGCTTTTTTGAGAGTTTGAAAAACTTGCCCTTGGTCTAATTCGGCAATACCAGAGCGTTTTAGACCGACTTGATTGAGACTTCGCACTCGCGATGGATTCCCTTCTACCAGCATATACGGCGGCACATCCCGGTCAATGCGGCTCATTCCGCCTACCATTGCCAAACGCCCGATGCGGACAAATTGATGCACTCCTAAAACTCCCCCGATCACAGCTTTAGACTCGATGTAGACATGTCCGGCTAAAGCCACAGAATTAGTAATAATAACAGAATCTTCAATTGTACAGTTGTGGGCGACGTGGGAGTAGGCCATCAACAGATTATTATTGCCGATTAACGTTGCTTCCGGTTCGCGAGTGGCGCGGTTAATCGTAACGTATTCGCGAATTTTATTACCATTCCCGATAATAACTCGAGTCGGAGAACCATCATATTTTAAATCTTGAGGTTCTAAACCAATAGCTGCACCGGGAAAAATTTGATTGCATTCGCCAATTTGCGTATCCCCATCTATTACCACGTGAGCGCCGATAACCGTTCCCGCACCAACTTTTACTTTTTCTCCAATCACCGCGTAAGCACCAACTTGCACCGTCGGGTGTAATTCTGCCCCTGGATGAATAACAGCGGTTGGATGAATGAGCGTTTTCAAGGGTCTTACTCCAAATGATTTTAGATTTTAGATTTTGGATTTTAGATTTATGTGGTTATTGGGTAGGGGTGAAGCATTGCGGCAGAAATATTTTGGCTTTTATCCACATATTCGAGCCGCAATGCGAAAGCCCTTACAGTGGTTGTTTGATATTTTTTTCACAGTACTTACGCAGTGGTTGTGGTGCGTTACGCAACGCTTTCGCACCCTACGGTTAGATTGTTTGGGTAAGTCCTGTTCCATTACCAATTACCAATTACCAATTACCAATTACCATCCAAAATCCAAAATTGTTCAGTCTACTAGGGAAAACATCATTTCTGCTTCGGCGGCTAACTGACCATCTACTTCAGCCTTGCCCTGCATTTTACCGAAACGACGCTGCTTGACCCACAGCAGTTCCACAGACATTACTAATTGGTCGCCGGGAACGACGGGACGCCGAAAACGGGTTTTATCAATTCCGGCAAACATAAATAAACCTTCTGGCATATCGGGCATCTGCTTCATAATGATGCCGCCGACTTGCGCCATTGCTTCTACAATTAAAACACCCGGCATAATCGGACGACCGGGAAAATGCCCTGGAAAAAATGGTTCGTTAACCGTGACGTTTTTAATTCCAACAGCGCGCTTTCCTTGGGTGTAATCGATAATTCGATCGACTAATAAAAAAGGATAGCGGTGGGGCAGAAGCTGCTGAATTTCTGAGATTGTGAGGACAGTTTTAGTAGCTGGTGCTTCAGCCGCAGGAGCAGGAGACTCAGGAGCGTTCGTGTCAGTCAGAGTAGACATGATTGGCAATTTTAGATTTTAGATTTGGGATTTTAGATTTTAACAGGGAAAAAGGTACTAGGTAGTTGTTTGATATTGTTCGATTACCAATTACCAATTACCAATTACCATCTAAAATACGTCGGGCGAGTTGAATATGCAAGTTGTGGCTTGCTTTGTAAGCTAAGAAATGAGCAACGGGGAAACTTCCCAATAAGCTCAAGTCACCTACTAAGTCTAAGATTTTATGACGCACTGGCTCATTTGCAAATCTCAACGGCGGATTAATCCAGCCATCTGCGCCGCAAACGAGGGCGTTATCTAAACTGCCACCTTTGATTAGACCTTTGGCGCGTAACTCTTCGATTTGGTGGAGTAAGCCAAAGGTGCGGGCGGGTGCGATCGCTTCAGAAAAACTTTCGCAACTTGGTGACCAACTATACCACTGATTGCCAATTGCGGGTAGGTCGAAGTCAATTCCATAGCTAAAGCGCAATTCTGGCGAAGGTATAGCCGCTACGAAAGCATCGCCTTGATGTACCCAGATTGGCTGTTGCTCTTGTGCTGGTGAGAATACAGATTCAAATTCCCCTCTGTTGCTATGCCCCTGGTGCCCTCTGCCCACCTGCTCACCTGCTAATTTTGCAGCGGCGATCGCATCACACCAGATTTTTGCCGAGCCATCGAGTAACGGCACTTCCTCGCCATCAATTTCGATGCGGGCATTATCCACACCCATTGCAGCTAAGGCAGCTAGCAGGTGTTCTACGGTGCGGACAGAAATTTCACCTTCACCTAGCTGGGTAGACAAAAGCGTCTGACTAACAGCCTCCAAACGTGCAGGAATAACAGGTTCTCCCGGCAAATCCACCCGCACAAAATAACGACCTTCCCCAGAGGATGCAGGGAGGACTCGCACATTAGTAACAACCCCACTGTGAAGCCCGACCCCCGATAATTCAAACATAGATGCAACAGTACCGAGCATAGACAATTGCAGATTTAAGATTTCAGATTTCAGATTTCTTGAATTTAATCTTTTTCCTTCCTTCTTCTTCCTTCTTCTTCCTTGGCGTTCTACCCAACGGGTGCGCCTCTGAAAGCGTCTATGGCGTCTTGGCGGTTCAATAAATCTAAAATTGCAGATTAAAGATCCCAGATTTCCTCCTATTAAATCTGAAATCTAAAATCTACAATCTTAAATTCTTAAAAACGTTCGCCGATGCCGAAGTGAAAGCGACCGTCACCCTCATCGTTGATACCGTAATCCAGGCGAATCGGGCCTAGCGGGGATTGAATGCGGACGCCTAGACCGTAGCCGAAGCCAGTACCTGGTTTGCGGCGAATACCGGCAGGATTTCCCGGTACGTCTTTATCAGTACCGAGATCCGAACCAAAATCGACGAATAAAGCGCCGCCGAGAAAGTTAAAAATCGGGAAGCGATATTCTGCGGTAGCTTGGACGTAACTGCGACCGCTGCCTACATCTCCTTCATCGTAGCCCCGCACCGAGTTTGCACCACCGAGGGAGAATGCTTCATAAGGCGGTAGGTCAAACAAAACGGTTCCCGCTTGCAGGTTAAACGCTAGTGCTTGCGGCCCTCTAGCGAAGCTAGTAAATCTTACAGGCACGTAGTAACTATAGCTACCGCGCAGTCTGGTGAGAAAAATGCTTCCCAAACCAATCGGAATCGATTGATCGACACCAACTCGGAATAAGGAGCCGCTAGTGGGGCGCTGGCGATCGTTGCGGACATCGCGCACGAGGCCAAATTGTAGGGTTACTAGGTCGTCGCTACCTTCGCCGCTGAAGCTCAAATCGTTGCCGAGTTCGTCTTCTGGACTGATGTCGCCATCGCGATCGCGTATAGAAACCCGTTGATACTGCAAGCCTAAAGATGCCTGCCAATCTGGCACGACAAAGGGATTTCTCGCCAAAGGACGGTTGAAGGTAACGCCGCCACCCAGACGAACTACCCGCGGGCGATCGCCGTTTTCTAGTTCGACTTCTCTCTCGCCGCCGTCAAAAATCAACGAGATCGAACGGCGTCTAAAGAAGTTTACCGTGTAAGAAGTCCTGTAAGGATCGCCGCCGATCCAAGGATCGGTGAAGCGCAAGTCAAACAACAATTCCCGCTGTCCCAACTGCACTTCTGCGCCTAATTTTTGGTTATTTCCGCCCAAGTTTTGCTGTTGATAACTCACAGAACCAAACAATCCGCTGGCGGAACTAAATCCAGCCCCCGCCGCAATCGAACCCGTGCTTCTTTCTTTGACGTTAACCGTCACGACGGCTCTGCGGGGGTCTTGTCCTGGACTGAGGGACACCTGTACGTCTTCAAACAAACCGAGTCCAAAGATGCGGCGCAGATCGGCTTGGATGCGATCGCGGTTAAATACTTGCCCAGGTTTGAGTTCCATTTCCCGCAAAATAATATACTGGCGGGTGCGGCCTCGGATCGGTCTACCTTGGGCATCTTGTGCTTCGCCTTCTTTATTTAAGAAGCGGACTTGAATATCTTCCACCACCCCTTCTGCAACTACCAAAGTGACAGTCCCATCGGGAGAGACGCGGGAGTCAACTACCTGAGCTAAAACAAAACCCCGCTGTTGATACCACTCGTTTAAGCGCTTGATCGCTGCTTGCAAGTCGCGGAAGTTGAGGATTCTACCGTACTGGGGACTGAAAATTTCGTTAATTACATCTTGGGTTACAGCTTGAGTTCCCTCGGTTTGCACCCCTCGCAGCACCGGATTTTGATCGACGAAAAACGTAATTCTCACACCCAAGGGGGTATCTTCTGGCACAACGCGCACGTTGGTGAAAAACCCCGTGGCAAAAATAGCGTTAACATCTTGTTGCAGTTGCGATCGCGTAGTAGTGCGTCCGGGTTGGGTGCGAATCGCATCGTAAACGACGTTTTGCAAATCGCCTTCCGCACCGCTGACCACCACTTCTGCCACTAATACGCGGGGTTCGTCAGGAGCGGGGGTTGGCTGAGCATTTGATGGCGCTTCTGGCGTCGTTGGGGTTCTCTGGGGAATATTCAGTTCGATATTCGGTTCAGATGGCGTCGGGTTTAATTCCAGCTGAATTTGATTCGGTGTTTCTTGGGTAGGAGTTGGCGTTCCTTGGGGTGGAGTTCCCGGCGTCCCAGGCGTTTCCGGTTCTACTTGGGGAGTTGGTGGGGCGTTTGTATCCGTTGGTACATCGGTAGGCGATGGCGTAGCAGGTGCTTGCGCCTGTAGTTCAGGGATGCGCGAGGGGGCGGGTTTAGAGACAATATCTGTTGGAGTTGTACGATTATCGGTAAAACCCACACCGTAAACGCTCCTCTGCTCCCCTGCGGTATGAGGCAGAGATGCTAAAGAGGGAAACACTTCTGCTGCCGCCTTGGGCTGGAGATCTGCAAGCAGCGCTAGGGAATCTGTCATTGAGGTTTCTACAGATGTTGCTCCTGTCGCCATCCCCTTCTTGATTTCATTTTTGGCAACTGGTTTGAGCAGCGAAGGTGACGAGTTAGAACCGTCCTCCTTACTGTTGTTATTGCCTTTTTTCTCATCTCTAGTTCGCCCTCTGCTTTTAACATCAGCAGCAATATCTGGCGAGGAGGCATCAGCGGTTTGTGCTTTCGCTGGTAATAAGTTACTAAAAGCGGTTGAGGCAGCCACCGCTGCCAGCAATACTGGAGATAAGCGCATTTTGTTCACTTTGTCAAACACTTCCACACACCAAAGGAACGCGAGCAAGCAATTCCCTGTTAGCTTCTGGGATTTTCGCACAAGCGCCCGGTCAAAAGTATAAATCTGTCACCGGACACTGACGCGGTAACTTCCAAGATTGTTGCTTTTTGGAGGAAGATGGTGTGCTGGTGTGCTGGTGTGCTGGTGTGCGGGTAAGATGTCAGCAAATCTTTTTTACAATCCCACCTGCACCACTGCCCAAGAGCACCACTGCACAAGAAGCCCCTTTAAGCGTTGCTTGTCTGCTGTAAAACTCGTTCCAGTACTTGTTGATAGGCGCTTTCTACATTACCCAAATCGCGCCGGAAGCGGTCTTTATCCAACACTCTTCGGTTCGGATCGGTTTCTTTTGCATCCCACAGGCGACAGGTGTCGGGGCTAATTTCATCGGCGAGTAGTATTTGCTGTTGAGAGTCGGTGCCAAACTCCAGCTTGAAGTCTACCAGGGTAATGCCGCACTGGCTGAAAAAGTCTTGCAGAATTGCGTTAATTTGTAACGCAAGCTTGACAATTTGCTCTACTTGTGATTCAGTGGCAAGTTCGAGTAGGAATAAGCGATCGCGCGTCAGCAGCGGATCTCCCAAGGGGTCGTTCTTGTAATAAAATTCCACCAACGGTTGGGGTAAAACCTTGCCTTCTGGCAATCCGGTTTGCTTGCACAAACTGCCAGCAGCAATATTGCGGACAACCACTTCTAACGGCAAAATTTTTACAGCTTTAACCCGCATTTGATTCGGCGCAGGTTGGTCGATAAAATGCGTAGGAATGCCGTTAGCTTCCATCACCTGAAACAAACGACTAGCGATTTTGGCATTAATCTCGCCTTTACCGACGATACTGCCCCGTTTCTGGGCGTTAAACGCCGTAGCGTCGTCTTTATAATGAGTCAGCAAAACCTCTGGATCGTCGGTGCTATAGAGAATTTTTGCTTTGCCTTCGTATAGTTTTTCGTTCATTGCTAATTGCTAATTGCTAATTGCTAATTGCTCATAGGGGATCGATAATAAAATATCACATTAGCCATTAGCCATTAGC
>DNGJ01000081.1:0-20363 GCA_003486305.1 Cyanobacteria bacterium UBA11371 | reverse complement strand
CCATTAGCCATTAGCTATTAGCTATTTTGTCGTCATCGCGTGTACGCCGTTCCAATTTTCGGGGGGTGGTTCTTCGAGGAATTTAGTTGCTCTTTCCAAGTGGATCGCTGTGGCGATATCTTGATTATCCAACTGTTGAGCTGCCGTAAAGTGTTGGATTGCTTGCTGGAAGTTCCTTTCTAAGTACGCGGATCTTCCGGCATTGTAATGGGAGATAAATTCTGCGGTGACGGCATCGAGGGGAAAGCGGCGATCGCCGATTAACTCGTATATTTTTACCGCTTCGTGTTTGCCCTTGACTCGGATTTTATCGAGTTCGCGTACCCAAATGCGATCGCTGCACAAGTTGTAGGTAAACTCGCTCAACACAATATCGCATCCATATTCTTTGGTGACGCTTTCTAAGCGAGAACTCAGGTTAACACCATCTCCTATCACCGTATAATCCATGCGTTTGTGGGAACCAATATTACCCGAAACCACTTCCCCCGAACTAATGCCGATGCCGATATTAATTTTAGGTTGATTTGCCATTACGCGGCGATGGTTAAATATTGCCAGACGCCGACGCATGTCCAGCGCCGCCCGGACTGCCATCCAAGCATGGTTTTCTAACGGTAGCGGCGCGCCGAATACTGCCATCAAGGCATCCCCGATAAATTTATCCAGGGTACCTTCGTGGTTAAACACCGCCTCTACCATTGTTTCAAAGTACTGATTCAGCAACGATACCACTTCCGCCGCCCCCAGATTTTCTGTCAGCGTCGTGTAGCCCCGGATATCGGAAAATAAAATCGTCACTTCCTTGCGCTCGCCCACCATCAGCGCATCGTCACCCTGCGCCATGACTCGCTCTGCTACATTCGGCGTCATGTATCTATACAGGGTAGATTTCATCCGTTTTTCTTGACTGATATCTTCCAACACCACCAGTCCGCCTCTAGCACCTCCTTCGGGATTTGTCAAGGGGTTGACCGTGAGGTTGATGCTGCGTTCGATTTCCCTAATTTTTTCTTTGGGAATCGGGGTATAGGAAAGCGGGGAACTGCCGAGGGAATTTCCGGCGTCCTCCTTAGAGGGTTTTTCGTTCCAGGGGATAAAGAAGTTTGGATGTTTGCGATCGCAAATCGCTAAAATCCAGCTTTGAGTGGGGTCGTCTAGCTTAATTTGGCAGGTTTCTTGCCCTTCTGGGTACAATCCTACAGTCAAGTTTTGCTCTGGCACGTAATGCTTAGCACCCGTTTTTATCGCATCCTGCAATCGCATTTGCAAATTATCAATAGGTACGACTTCCCAAACAAGTCGTCCCATGAGTTTATCCTTCCATAAACGTTTGCTGTTTTTTCCCGAAGCTGCTTGCAGCGGACAACCGAGTAACTCTAGTGCGGCATCGTTAATCGTGACAATTTTGCCTTCCATATCGGTGGAAATTACCGCATCGGATAAGCTTTGCAGAATATCTTTCTGATATTGCTTTTCTAGTAAAACATTTTCAAACAGCTTGGCATTTTCTAACGCGATACCAGCTTGAATATTAAACGCCCGCATAAATTCTTCATCCGATCCTGTAAAACTGCCCTGATTTTTATTAATTAATTGGGTCACTCCGATCAATTCGTTGCCCGAATTGAACACCGGCAGACACAAAATATTGCGAGTTACATAGCCAGTTCTTTTATCCGTACTGGGGTCAAAGCGCGGGTCTTTATATGCATCTGTAATATTAAGCGGCTGCCCGGTAGAAGCGACATAACCAGCAATTCCCCGATTAGCCGGGATGCGGATTTCGATTAACGTTCTCCCATCGGCTGCTGCAACTTTTGTCCAGAGTTCGTTGGTTTCTTGCCTCAGTAAAAATAGGGTACTGCGGTCGGCTTGCATTAAATTGCGAGCTTGATCCATTACCGCTCGCAGCGTTGTTTCTAAATCCAAACTTTGACCGAGAGTTTGAGTCGCTTTCAGCAGTGCCGACGCGCCGCGTTGATTGCGGGCTGCCACATAAAAAGAGCGACAACTTTCTAAGATAATACCGATTTTGGCAGCAAAGTCTTGAAATTGCTCGACATCATCGCTATCAAAGGGAAGATTCCCCGCTTTATTCGACAGTTGCACCACCGCTACGACCTGGTTTTTGCTGCTAAAAATTGGCATACACAGGATGTTGCGGGTATGGTAACCCGTTTGCTTATCAAAGTCGGGGTTAAACAAGGGGTGATTGTAAGCGTCGGGAATGTTGAGATATTCTCCCTTAGTCGCTACGTGACCGGCAATGCCACTGTTGAGGGGTAGGCGGATTTCTGTTGGTTTTTCTGATTCATCGGAACTGTTTTTAGACCACAGCTGACCTTTTTCCTGATCGACCAAAAAGATTGTAGTGCGATCTGCTTGGAGAATTTGACCAATTTTGAGCGTAATTGCTTCCAAAATTCGCTCCAGCATCGCTTCGAGCGCTTCGTTGTTGATCAGTTCGATCGCGCGCAAGAATTGCTGGAATTCTGCGGTGATAAAGTCGAGCAGGCAGACAAATTCCGAAACCGAATAACTATTGACTCGTTGGATTAGCGTATGAGTGCGATTGACCTGGGTTAACTGAGCCAGCATGGTAGCGAGAAAACTACCGTTATGGGAAAGAGTCATGGTCATATCTGCTGGTTATGGGGTATCCTGCGCTCCCCAGTATGGTAACACTGCCTATTTAGCCTCTGCCCTCGCCCAATTGGCGGTTATCGGCAGTTATCCGCACTGAAGAGCGATCGCTCTTACGGAGATCTTGGGTAATTCTCCTTACGGAAACCCTGAGTAATTCTCCTAAGTGAGACGCCGTGCGTCAAGCTTGCCGGGTAAAAGCAATGCCCCCTTCTGTTGGGCAACCCAAGCCTGTATTCTAAAGGCTGTGGGTCGCGTCGATGGGAATGACTGACCCACTGAACCTACTTCAAGGCAGCCCCAACAGAACGAGGCTGTTGATGATTTTGTTGTTGTCAAACGAACGGGAACACAAGTTGAAGGCAGAGCCTACTACGAATGTATCCCTTCCACAGGCAGGCTACAAGTTTTTGCCTATATTACCCAATCTCCAATCGCCAAATCACGCAGCTAAGGGCAGGTTTTGATCGGAAAGCACGGCTTGATAGTAGCGTTGTAATTGGCGGGTGGCGGGTCCCCATCCCCAGCGAGAGGCTTCTTTCCGGGCTTCCTCGCGCAGGGTTTGGCGTTCTTGTGTTTGGGATAATAGGTTTTTGGTGGCTGCGATCGCTCCTAGTTCATCTTGCGGATCGAACAAGTATCCATTTACCCCATCGGTGACAATATCCGGAATTCCACCAGATCGCGCCGCGACGACGGGACACCCGGCTGCCATTGCCTCCAACAGCACTAATCCCAAGGTTTCAGTACGCGAGGGGAAAATAAACGCATCCGCAGAAGCATACGCCGCCCCCAATTCTCGCCCGCGCAGGTAGCCGACAAAGTTGGTCGGCGTTCCGGCGAAGTGTTCTTCTAAAGCTTGTCGGTTGGGGCCATCTCCAACTAAGGCCAGACGGGCATCTCCAATCGCTTCTAAGACTGGTTTGATGCGCTCGATTTCTTTTTCAGCCCCCAGACGACCAACGTAAAGCAACAGCGGGCTAGAGGGGTTTCCTTGAGTTAAGCGATCGCGCATTTCCACGCTGGCTAAGTCGGGATGAAACGTTTCTGTATCCACTCCCCGCTGCCATAAATCAACTCTTTCTATCCCGTGCGCCGTCAATTCTTCTACCATTGCCGTTGAGGTACAAAGATTTAACTGCGCTTGATTGTGAGCCGATTTTAATAATTCCCACAATAACCCTTCCAACATTCCCAACCCATAGTGCTGTAAATATTGAGGTAAATGGGTATGGTAAGAAGCTACCAGCGGAATTTTCAGCATTTTGGCGTAAAATATCCCACCCAATCCCAACATAGCCGGGTTGACAACGTGAACAATATCTGGTCTAAACTTCTCCAGCGCTTTCCCAATTTCTGGTTTGGGGAGTGCCAGTTTTAACTCTGGATAAAGCGGGAGGGGAAATCCAGGCACGCCATAAATTTTTGCGCCTTTGTATTGGGTTAATCCGCCATCGGGCGAGAAAATTAATACTTGGTCGCCGCTGCGCTGTAAATGTTCTACAGTATGGCACAGTCGCGTTACAATGCCGTCAATTTTGGGCAGAAATGTTTCAGTAAATAAGGCTATTCGCATAATTGGTCATTGGTCATTGGTCATTGGTCATTAGACTTCTACAAAAACTCTTGTGGGGTAGGCATCCTGCCTGCCCTCGACTGTATTTTATGGAGAAATCTATTGGTCATTGCGCTTGAGCGACAAACCCCTAACACAAGTTTTATTTTATTGTTGTTTTGTACTTGATTGAACGCAAATTCCATGAATGCCAATCGCCAAGATAACTCCACCTAGCAAAACTCCTACACCTTCAGCAAAACAATTAATTCTGTGTCTGTTTTCTGCTGCTTGAGCAATCGATAATTGCTCGATCGTTGCACCAGGAGATTTGGCTAGTTTTTCGTATGATTTAAAGCTAGCCTCTAGTGCCTTCCATTCGGGAAATAGATAGTAAGCACTGAGGCTAGTCGCAGCCAAACCGGGGATTACAACAGCGAGCAACAGAACAAGCGTGCGGATGTTCATATCGGTTTTGGTAATGGGTAATGGGTAATTGGTAATTGGTAATTGGTAATTGGTAATAGATGAGGCTCTATACAAATATGAACGCAGGGGAGATATTTTTTTATTTTATTATCCTGCTTTCAATGGGTAGCCGTATTTGATTTATTACCTTTCGCCAATTAGCAATTAGCCATTAGCCATTAGCAATTAGCCATTAGCCATTACCAATTACCCATTACCCATTACCTGCGCCAAGTAACTTTGGGTAGGATGTGGTTTTTATCGACGCGATGTTGATATTTGACGGCAAAGTTCAACAGCGAATCGAGTAGGGCGTCTGAGAGGTAGTGAGGTTGCAAACCGAGGTCGAGGAGGTTGGTGTTTTTGGCGTTGAAGTAGTGTTCTTCTTTTTCGATTCTGGGGTTGTCTAGGTGATTGATTTCTACATTCAATCCCAGAGTAGTACCTGCTTTTTTCACCATTAAAGCTAGGTCGCCGACGCTGAACATTTCGGTAAATTGGTTGAAGACGCGGAATTCGCCAGGGGCGGCGGGGTTAGCGATCGCTAGTTCCATGCACCGCACTGTATCCCGAATATCCAAAAATCCTCGCGTTTGACCGCCTTTACCATAGACTGTAATCGGGTGACCGATGGCGGCTTGTATGCAGAAACGGTTCAACGCCGTGCCAAATACGCCGTCGTAGTCGAGACGGTTAATCAGCATTTCATCCATGCCCGTTTCTTCGGTTAAAACGCCGTAAACGACGCCTTGGTTCAAGTCGGTGGCGCGCAAACCCCACATGCGACAAGCAAAGTGGATATTGTGGCTATCGTGTACCTTACTTAAGTGATACATGCTACCCGGTTGTTTGGGATAGGGTAGGGTATCCTTGCGCCCATTATGCTCGATAGTGATGTAGCCTTCTTCGATATCGATGTTGGGCGTGCCGTATTCGCCCATCGTGCCCAACTTCACCAAGTGACAATCGGGGAAATGTTCTTTCATCGCGTAGAGTAGATTCAGAGTCCCTACGACGTTATTCACTTGAGTGAGTACGGCATGTTCGCGGTCGATCATCGAGAAAGGCGCGGATCGCTGTTCGCCGAAGTGAGCGATCGCATCGGGTGAAAACTGTTGCAGCGCTGATAGGAGAAATTCGTAGTTGGTAATATCCCCAACGAACAGGTCAATAGATTTGCCGGTAAGATCGTGCCAGCGCTGGATGCGGTGCTGAATCGGTGCGATGGGTGTTAGGGTTTCGGCTCCCAGCTGTAAATCCCAATGCCGCCGTACCAAGCTATCCAGGATGCCGACTTCGTAACCTTTGTTAGAAAGATATAGGGCCGTTGCCCAACCGCAATAACCATCGCCACCAATAACCAGGACTTTCATCTTGCTTTTTGCCCATTCTGCTTACTGACACTCGCTAAATCTACCAGGTTTTGTGTCCCCTCTATACCGCTAATTGGGATGAACTTATCGGGAAGCATATTGCCTTTGGGGCACGGCAAGCATAAAGTTTTCGCTGGGCAACAATATTCCGCCCGCCGTGCCCCTACGCTGCGAATCTGGTTTCTACTGCGCCCAAGCGCGAGCGAATCTTGCCTTTGGGGCACGGCAAGCATCAAATTTTCCCTTGTAGGCAATATTTCGCCCGTTCCCTACTGCCACATCTCAAATCTGCAATCTCAAATCTAAAATCTTTTAGACCTTGACTTCGTGGGCAAAACTGGCTTTGCGGACAAACTCAAATGGTCCAGCTATCGAACCCCAGACGTGTTCGTCGGTTTCTACATCCCGCCCTCGGTCGAGACTGATTAGCTTATTTTCGTCTATCTCAAATTCGCTGTCGAGATAGGTAGTTTTGTCTTTTCGCACGACGATGCAGCCTTTTCCGGGTTCAACTCTGGCTTTGAAGCTGTTCCCCGTCCACTCGGTAATAAACGTGCAACCGGGCATTTTCTCCAATTGCTCTGTTTGCAGGGTTTGCAGGCGTTCCAGGTCGCGGGAAGCGCCGTAAAACTGTTCTTCCTGCTTGATTTTATAGTTTTCGATTTCGATGCGCGAGCCAACTTCTACAAACTTCAGCACCCGCACCCGGTAAGGTTGGTTTAAGGCAAAGTCGTAAGCTTGCTCTAGGTACAGACTCACCCCTCGGAGAAATTCTAAAGGCAGAGGACGCATACAGACGCGAATGTGGGCAAAAAACGGCGGATTTTCAAATGCTTGGGCTTGGTTGCTGAAATCGGATGCCATCCAGCGGACTAGGGTGGGAATATCCGTCGAGTGAGTCATTGTTGCTTAAAGTGCGCTTGTTAAGAACGAACTTAATTATTTTACGACTTGCTTGCGATCGCACACCTTTTGGGGTACTTGTTAAATGCGAGAGATTTAGATTGCCGTGCCCATACCGTCAACCGGATTTTTGCTTTTGGGGCACGGATCGTACAGTTAATAGTTTTGTAGGGGCGGGTTTTACCAGTAATCTTTGATACTAGGCGAATTGTATTGATAAACCCGCCCCCCGTGCGATGCCGAAGCAATGTCCCTACCGCGCGATCGCCAACCGGATTTTTGCCAAAATCAATTACCACGCCTTTTGGGGCACGGCATGAGATACGCTATCAAACCATCCGATAGATAACGATTGCCGTGCCCCTACCGCGCGATCGCAGTTATACCAATTTCCTTTGAAAATGCTACACATCAACATGTAACGATTTACGGTGTGGGTTTTACCAGTCATGTTGGGAAAAAACTTTCAATTTCTCTGGACCCGCCCCCAAGTGTGGCGCATTCATGGGAAAAGGGTATTAACTATTACTGACGGGAACAATCAGATTTTGCAAATCTGCTGGGACAACGTTCAAAGCAAAACCTAAAGCTGTACCGTTTTGCAGTTCAATCGAAGTGCCGACAATAAATCCATCTCGGTTGGGGTCAATATCGATACCTGTGAAGGATTGGAAAACTTGCCGAATCAATTCTGGACTTAAGGTTCTCGGATCGAATAAACCACTATTAATTAAATTCTGTATTTCTGGATTGTTTACGAGCCTGGGGTCATTGAGGGCTTGATTGATCTGGATATTTTCTTGTTTGAGGACGAGATCTGCTGCTGTTAGTCCGTTGGTGATGCCGAGGCGATCGCTGGATTTATCAAAATCCAAAATCAAGTCCGCACTCGCTGGATCTGCTAATACTGTATCTGGTCTTAAAACAAATAAATCGCTGCCGCTACCTCCAGTCAGCACATCTGCACCAAAATCGCCAATTAAAGTATCATCTCCGGCATCACCGCGTAAAATATCTGTGCCTTTCCCACCTCGGATTAAATCGTTTCCTGTACCGCCATAAATTGTATCATCTCCCAAGTTACCGCTGAGGGTGTCATTTCCCTCATCTCCCCACAATTGATCGTTGTCTTTGCCTCCATAAATTATGTCATCGCCCCCGCGAGCAAAAATAAAGTCATTTCCTTGATTACCATTAATAATTTCTGCGTCAGACGAGCCAGTAATCGTATCGTTTCCTGTTAAACCGAGCAATCCTATGGGCAATCCAGCTAATAACCCAGGCGTTAACTGAAAATTGTCGTTACCGGCGGTGAGTCCATAGTAACCATCGGGAGAAGGTCCAGTCATTTTTACTTCCTTTTTTTTACTACGTATTTTTCCCGCAATTTTACAGTGGATTGCACTAAGCTGCTACGCACCTAATTTGATCGCCAAATTTTACCTTTTTCTTGTGGGGTGGGACGTATTGCCCGCCTCTTTATTCGATTTAAATGCGTAGCAGCTTATGAATGAGGGAAAGCATTATCGCGCATTTTGTATAGCGGCACCCTTAAGGGTGCCGCTATACAAAATGCGGTGTACCTCACACGAAAAGCAATCCGCCAAATGTTAACGGGGGCAGGATGTCGCGATCGCAACTCCTGCGATCTAGGATACCCAGTTAGCGTAGGAAACAAACACCCGTCGAGGCACAGAAACCCGGTTTTTTAGAAAAACCGGGTTTCTTGAACCCCTGGGCTACTAGCTTTTGAGCCGAAACAGCAGAAACTGGGTTATTTGTTGCTCTTGGAAATTATCATCGCTGAGCAAAATTAAACTTTGAGAACCATCTGGTAACCTCGGGCCAAGTGTCATTGCTTCTAAATTATCTAACCGAATGCCGAGTTCGTTCAAATCTAAAAGTAACTTTTTCTTGACTGGACTGACTCCAGAAACATCGCCTTTGAGACTAGCAATGCGGGAAATATCTGTTGCGCCACCCGTCGCGGCTTGATAAATTTTGACGCTCAAACCGGCTAAACTAAAACTGCGTTCTAAACTGAGGAAATGACCGCTTTGATCTATGGCTAATAACTCGGTTAAACCATGAGCTAAAGCGCCTGGGGGAGTGGGGGCGAGGGGATAAAGATGTTCTGATAGCAAAACCGGCGGGCCATCGCCGATATAGTAATGCAACAAGCGGCATTTATTTATTTGCGGTTTGGGGTTTCCTTGCTCATCTTTTGCAGGGGGATCTAAATCTTGCATTAAAGCCGATTCGGTGGCGGTAAATAAGCGAATCGGTTCGCCTTTGGCGGGAACAGTTCCGGTAGGATTTAGCGTCAGAGATTCAAACCCTAAATTATCTTGAATTCCCTTTTCTTGTTTGTCGTCGGTGGCGTCGGCTATGTATCTTTCTGGAATCGGTAAATTTGATGTTTGTTGTCCGGTTTGTAGGTCGAATTCGCGCAAAAATGGAGGTATTCCCTCCTTGGTGACGCCTTCGCTGGAAATAAATACGGTTTGTTGGGGTGTGAGGGCAATTCCTTCTGGGTCGATCTTGGCTTTAGGAATTGTTTGATTGTCTTGTGTTTTGAGGAAGGTGACGTTTTCGATTTCTACGTTTTGGATGCCGGTTTCGTTTAAGGCTAGTTTAAAGGTGTAAAATCTGGCTGGGGCTAGTTGAGAGCGGTCATCGGAAAGGACGTAGAAGCGATCGCGCACTCGGTCATATGTCAGTGCCGATAACCCCCCAACTGGTGTATCCTTATACTTCATCTTGGGCAATTGGTACTCGCCCAGATAATCTAAGGATAAATTCAAAAATATGCGCTGTTCGGCGGTGACTTGCGGCAAGCTACAGCCTGTGAGTAAACTCAGCAACGTGACTGCTATAGCGATTAGTCGTTTGATGCGAAAGCAATACACCTGTCTTCTCCCACTCTTGACGATCCGATTGACCAATCCCGATTTAGTTTAACAGTCTATTTGCCTTTAGACACGCCAGATCCTGGGGAAAAAATGAGGTTGATGAGGTTTAAAACCGATGAATGCCGATCAAAATCGATATTTCACTCACTTTAAACGCAGATCTTGCACCAATTCCATCACCCGCCAGGGGTTAAAACCCCTGGCTAATAGCTTAAGTCCTCTAAAGAGGACTGAATTGATCTACTCAGTCCACTTCAGTGGACTTCTGCTACCCGCCCGGAAATTTATTTCCGGGTGGGTAGTGAATGCGATCCAAAATCCGGCAAAATTTCTGTGTCTGGTAATCGCTTTTTATCTTGATTTCAGTTTCTGTGCGATCGCAGCGACTAATTCCAACCAAAATCCTAATCCGAATGAGTTTCCCCCCAATCCTTTAGAAATTAGAACCCCCGATCCCTTATTACCTCGAACTGACAGAAGACGCCGCCTAACTGATGCCGAACGCGCTGCACTTTCTGCGGCATTAGAACAATTAAATACAGAAGCGGCGGCTAAATTGCAAGCCGGGGATAGGGTGGGAGCGTTTGAAATATGGTATCGCGAATTGCGGCTGCGGCGATATATTGGGCCATTGTCCGAGGTGCAGGCGTTGGGGAGAGTGGGCGCGATCGCTTTGCAGCAAAACAGCCGCCCAGATGTACAAATTATTACCAAGCGCTTGCAAACTATTCAACAAGAACTGCAAAAGCAACCGCCCGTAGAGTTGGAGTTGTTGCGATCGCTCGGCACTGCCTACCAACAAGTCAATGCGCCTCAATTAGCCGTAGGCGTTTACGAACAAATTCTTGCTAGCGCGCGATCGCAACCAGATATCCCGACTCTTGAGGCGACCCTGCTCACCCTTGCCCAGATGAATATGAGTTATTTTGACTACAGTAAAGCTACGGATAACTATCGGGAATTACTGAGATTGGCGTCAGAAAGGAGCGATCGCGTCAAACAAATCGCCTATTTAAAACAATTGGCGTATATTTACGACCAAGCCAAACAACATCAAATGGCAATCAAAACAAAACAGCAATTAATAGAACTTTCCCGCAACGAACAAGACTTGATGCAAGTTGGCGAACTTTACCTATCAATTGGTGCCAATTATGAAGCCCTCGGTTTACTAGAACAAGCCGCACAAAACTATCAAGAAGCTTATATCTCTGCCTATAAAGGCGAAATGTATAATCGCGCGGCAGAAGCGTTGCAAAAACTGGCTAATTTATTCCAATCTAATAACCAAACCGAGCAAGCATTGTCAGTTTATCAAATTCTTGTTTCAGTCAATGCACTGGCTAAAGATTCTTACGGAATCATGAACGCTTACGACCAAATCGGCAAACTTTATCTAAGTTTAAACGACTTTCCCCAAGCGCTCAACGCTTTTCAAAGAGGATTGGAAATAGCCAAGCAATTGCAATATCGCGAAGCCTACTTTTCCCAGCAAATCGAGCAAGTAACTAAGCAGGCTCCCTAGTAAATACGCACGATATCGACTTTTTGTCAATAGTAAAAACAGGGAGAGTAAGAGGTATAAAAAGTCAATGGTATTTACTGAGAATTACTCAGGTGGTTGCGATCGAGATGGGAGAGACTAAAAATGTTTACTGTAAAGGGGTAAAAAATCCCAATGAATCGCGGTTTATCATTATTTGCCGGGTTATTTTTAGCTATTGTACCTAACGTTCAAGCTGCTGAATTGCCAACAGTTGATCGACTAGAACAATCGGTTGTGAAGTCAGATATTTTGATTGCACAAACAGCGCGATCGCGGCGCATTCAATTTGCGCGAGGTTCTAGCTCGGCGACTATCCGAGATAGCGTCATCCGAGGGGAAAGAAATGTTTACATATTGGGCGCTCGTGCGGGTCAGACAATGAGAGTTAATATCTCCTCTTCCCAAGCGCAAGGAGGCGCATTGTTTGATGTCGTTTCCCCGGATGGAGTGGTCTTGGAAACTGGCGCCACAACGTTTGAGCAACAATTACCCGCTTCAGGAAACTATCGGATTGTTGTTGGCGGATCGCGAGGTAATGCCAGTTTTTCCCTCAACGTAAGTATTAAGTAATTGGTAATCCTCACACAGAGAAACCCGGTTTAGTTAACAATCCTTCGCCAAAATTCGACACCCTTAAGCGTGTCGCTACACAAACTCTCGCCCGCCCTTCGGCAGGCTGTAAAAATTTCAGCCTGCCGAAGGGCGGGCTTTGTTTGTATAGCCCCAGGCTAAAGCCTGGAGGGTGTAGGTAATACCTTTTTGGGCCCGCCTCCCGTGCGATGCCGATGCAACCAAACATGATATTACCCATGCCTAGTGGTTTATCTCGTGAGTCAGAATTGAGAGTAGGTCGGCTTTCCTACCAAAGAGTGAGGGGGGTGTTCGAGGGAATTAATAAACTGAAGGATATAAAGAGTCTGCCGCTCTTTAAAAAAAGAGCTTAAATATGAAGAGTTCCAATTTAACCAAAATTGCTGGGGCTGGCATTCTTTCCTTAAGTTTAACGTTGCTTCCCTCAACACTACCAGCCTCTGCCCAAACGACTCCTAACAACGTAGAAACAGAACAAACTTCAATTCCAGCAGAAACTAACCCTGTCCGACGACAAGTTTGGATTGATGGTAGTAATGCAAATTTGTTAGGCGCGATTGGTATTATTTGTTTAGCCCTGCTGTCGCGAGAGTACAGTAAACCTCGCTAATTGCTAATTGCTAATTGCTAATTGCCGATTGTGCAGCCGATCAAGGCCAAATATTTCGCCAGAAAGGATTCGGCTGTCTTTCAGAGGCTACGGCAGGCATTTTTTGGCGAATTTCTTGAAGATTCCAGCCAGTTAGTTGCGCGAGAGTTTGAGCTTCCCGTTCAAATCGTTCAGGCAAAAGCCGTTGATATCCTTGACCCGCTTCGCATTTAATCTCGCCGCTAAAAGGATGGCGCAGAATATAACGACCTTGGAACAATTGACGATTTGCTGTTTCTTGAAACATTAAATCTTCGGGAAACTTATCGCGGGTATAGCGGACGTGCAAACGGGTAATGAAAGCATTTGTACCGCTTCCAGGTGTTAGCCAAAATACACCCGCTTGCCGCAATTCTTCTGGATTCAAAGGTTCGGCAGCACAAGGATCGCATCCTCCCATGTCCCAGGCATACTCGATAAATGCGATATTTTTTCCTTCGCGAGTATAGGCAGTTTGAAACATGGCTTTATAGAAATCGCCAAACTCATTTTTGACGAAGGGGGGAATCTGCGCGTTGGAAGGAATTTTTACGGTGCGGTAGTTGGTAATTTCTGTTTGACCTTTCGGCGATAAGAGGTAAATAATCAAATCTTGCTCGGTTGTAGCGTTGATCGTTCCTAGCCGAATTGGTAACATAAATCTGGGAGATTCATAAGCCATTTGCAGGGGTCGCAAAAATTTAGATCCCGATTTGGCAAATTCCGATAAATTAACTTTGGCGACGAAGAATTTCATGTTTTGCCGGATGTAGGGTTGTAACAGTTGACTACCTCCCGGCGGTATGCGGTAACCGTTGGTTTTGAGCCAGGTTTCTAGACCGTTAGATTCCCTAGCACTTAAGATTAAAATGTCATATTCTCCCACAGTAAAGCGGGCTTCTACTGTCACTCCTAAAGCACTTTGTTCGCGTCTTTCCCTGGCTGGACTTGCTGCCATTGGTGCCCCGCCTCTGGTGCCAAAACCACCGCTCAGGTCGCCATCGCCGCAAGGATCTGGGTCGAAATATTCTACCAATCGGGGGGCGCTAAAAGCATCGAGCCTTTGGATAATTTTGGGATCGCCAACGCGCACTTGCTCTTGTTGAAGTAAAACTGGAACTGGGACGACAAGTGCAAAGTCTTTGACATTACCTTGATAGTCGTTTGCCATTGTTAAAATCGTGCGATCGCCTTCGCGTGCAATAATTACTTCAGACGCTTTGTTATATAGCTTCGTATCTGCTTTTGCTACATAAAATCCACAAAACCCTAAAGCTGTAGGCGCCAAGCAAATCGCCGCTAAAAATGCAATTAAAAGCGTTACCATTGGGCGTATTATTTTCATAGCAATCTCCTTTTTTGCTTTAATGTCAAAGTGGGGGGCGGGTTTATATCAACTGTCGATGATTGCATGGATGGTTGGTTAAACCCGCCCCTACACAACTGCCCCCTGACCAAGAAAACCTGGGGGCTGACCAGATCTTATCCAAAATTAAGGTCAAGGGTGAAAGCGCAAATAATGCCCAGAAAACTGCTGTGGGAATAAAAAATTGATTTCGCAATATAAAAGTTAAAAGGGCGATGCTAATAGCCCAAATTAATCGACCCGAACGGGAATTGGGAATCGACCGGGGGTCGGTAATCATAAATAAGGCAAAAAGCAACAGCGAACCGCTCATCAAGCGATGTAAAAAAACATCCCAAGTCGAGCCTAGCCAAAGATTGCGAATCGCTTCTAAAAAAGCGTAACTACCTAAAAAAGCGGCGGTTGTGTCCCAACGTCCTACTCTTTTTAAAACCATTGCACCAGCGCCTAGAAAGATCAGCGCGTACCACCAATCATCGCCCCACTGTCCCGGCGAAACCCAGGCATCTTTTGTGAGAACAAGCGCAGAAATAATCCCAAAGTTAGCGGGATTAAAAAAATGCTTGCGATTAATTTGAAAAATAAATTTACTCAAAATTGCTAGGATTCCAGCTAAAATTATAGTGGTGGAATGCTCGCATCTTAAAAGTAAACTCAGACCTAAAGCGGTAATTAAGGCACTGCGAAATGAAGGCGGAGTCGGGGGGAGTTTTTCAGGGGAATTTGAATTTGAGAGAAAGGAGAGGAGCCATTGCGCGGTACAGCAGGTAGCGATCGCAACTAAAATGAAGTCAAGCCGCAAAGTCCAGTCCCTAGTAGCCACGCCTAAGACGAGGAAAAGGGATAAAAACAGAATTTGATAGTCTCGGACATCTTTGAGAAACATAACCGGCGCCAAGATAAGGTAGATAGGGTAAACACAAAAAAGTTGCTTGGTTACGGAAATTGTTACAGAATTTGGTTAAAGTATCCCGATGGTGTGAAGCGGCGGGCTGCGATCGCGATACCTTAAAGGTGTAGTCCACAACACATCTTTTGGCAGCTATGGAGCCAGATTCATTACCAACGGAGGTAATACTGACGCACCCGCGTCAGTCGCTGGGAAGCATCCAGCTAGACTGGACACCCCAACCCGGTAATTATCTCAACCTGGAAGGTCAAACCTACGCGGTTTTAGAACGCCGCCACCGCTATCAACTCAAGTCAGGGCGCTATCGGTTGCACAAAATTGCCTTATACGTCCAGTCTGCACCCCGCCCCACAGAAACAAGTTTTGTCGGGGGGCGCTGGGTACTCGGCGATGCTAACTGTCGGTTTAACGCTGGTTCTGAACTGATTCGCTGTGCTGTCAATCCAGAGGGACCATGCGTCAACTGTCGCTTCTACGAGACGGCTGAAGAATAGAAGCTGCTGTCTCGAATCTAATTTCGTCGATGAACGAGGGTTGCAGTTGCTTGATCTGTAGGGACGAGCAACACCTCGCTAATATTAACGTGGGCGGGGCGAGTGGCGCAGAAAAACACTACATCTGCCACATCATCTGGGGTTAAAGGTGTGAGTCCCTGGTATACTTTTTTAGCGCGATCGCTATCTCCATGAAATCGTACTTGAGAGAATTCGGTTTCAACTAAACCTGGATCTACAGAAGTCACGCGCACGGGAGTTCCTAATAAATCTTGTTTTAATCCTTCAGAAATCGCCCTTACCGCAGCTTTAGAGGCACAATAAACATTACCGCCTGGGTAAGTTTGATGTCCGGCAATCGAACCGATGTTAACCACGTGACCTTTACCGCGACTGACCATTCCCGGTACGATATAGCGGGTGAGATAAAGCAAGCCTTTAATATTGGTATCGATCATTTCTTCCCAGTCTTGAAAATCGCCTTCGTGGAGTTTATCTAAACCGCGACTCAGACCGGCGTTATTAATTAGAATGTCGATATTAGACCAAGATTCTCCCAGGGATTGTAAGGCAGATTCTACAGCGATGCGATCGCGCACGTCTAACTGCAACAAATAAGTCTCGCAGGAAAACTCTTTCTCGAGTTGGTCGGCAAATTCTTCTAATCTTTCTTTTCGCCGCGCCGCCAAAATTAATTTTGCCCCTGCTTGAGCAAATAACTTGGCACAAGCAGCGCCAATACCGCTACTCGCACCTGTAACTAACACAATTTGATCTTGGATTGAAATCATAGTTATTGGGTAATTGGTAATTGGTAATTGGTAATTGCTAATTGCTAATTGCTAATTGCTAATTGCTAATGGGGAAGAGGACGCCCCGACAGGGGGAAGCTAGGAAGACAAGGAAGACTCTTGAACTAGAAGTGAAGTAAGTAATTTCTTCCCCAGCTCCCTCAGCTCCCCCAGCTCAAGAAAGCTCCCCCAGCTCCCTCAGCTCTCTACTAACTCGGGCCACCAGAGGGACGATTTTGCGGACGAGATGGATTGGTGCGAGGATTGGATGGGCGATTTTGCTGACGAGTGGGACGAGCAGAGCCTTCTACTTGCAGGCGTTGGGTTACGATTGTCATACCATCTGCTCGTACCAGAACGGCTGATATCCAGTATTTACCGGCATTATTGGGTGCGCGACCCTGTTTAAAAATTCCTCCCGCTGCCAGGGGTTCTAATTGTACCTGGGTGGGGTTTAAATAACCTTGGGGAGTCACAGCTTCTTGTAAAGCGGCGCCGACTAGCACATCGTCCCCGAGGGGTTCTCTGACAACAGCATCAAAGGTAAAGTCCTGTCCGGCGCGGACGCGCTCTGGTAATTTGATCTCGACGTTGGGGGGTTTTTCGCCGGAAGTTAGCTGAGTGCGTTCGGCTAAAATTTCCTGGCGGGCGATTTTTTGGTTTTCAAACCGCTGGCGCGAGCGGATGGTAGAGTTAAAAGTCCAGTCTCTGCCGTCGATGGCTTGGGTGCCGGTAATTTGGGTGACGGTTTCCGCTAAAATTGCCCCGGTGCGATCGCGTTCCCAAGATTCCAGCGAGGTACGATATTGCAATCGGGGATAGCGTTGCCAAAGTTGTGCCAGCGCTTTTTCCATGTTTTGGCGATTTAAGCCATCGCTATTGGTAAAATTTGGGCTGTACAACTGCATCACCCCTTGCACGTCTCGACGATTTGCCGCTGCGTCGATTTGCGATAATGCGTTTTTCAATTCAGGAGGCGCGGTATCGGGAGTCGCTGCAAAAGCAAGGTTTGCACCCGTTGATAACCCTAGCGCCGTGACCAAAATTATCGATAATCTGGGGGAAGCGCCTTGGAATAATTGGAGAGAATTGTGCATCGGTGATATTTTTAGAGTCAGCTTAATGCTAGCCGAGAAACAAAAGTGACTGTGAAGGAATCGACTTATGCGCCGCTGCGCTTGTTAATTGCTGCTAGCGGTACCGGGGGGCATCTATTTCCCGCGATCGCAACTGCCGAACAACTGCCAGATTACCAAATTCAGTGGCTCGGCGTTCCCAATCGCTTAGAAAAAAACCTCGTTCCAGCTAAATATCCCCTCAATACGATTGCTGTAGAAGGATTTCAAAAGCGCTTTGGATTGGGAACTCTCCGCATTATCACCCAATTTATCGGTTCGATTTGGACTTGTCGCCGACTGCTCAAACAAGGAAAATTTCAAGGTGTGTTTACCACCGGCGGGTATATTGCAGCACCTGCGATTATTGCCGCGCGCAGTCTCAACTTACCCGCCATCCTCCACGAGTCCAACGCCCTACCGGGTAAAGTCACCCGCTTCTTGAGTCCTTTTTGCACCACCGTCGCCATCGGATTTCCAGCAGCGGCAAAGTACTTACCCCGCGCCAAAACTGTTTGTACGGGCACCCCCGTGCGCGAGCAATTCCTGTCACCCCAAACCCACGATCTGCCGATTCCAGACAACGTTCCCCTTATCATAGTTTTTGGCGGAAGTCAAGGGGCAGTGGCAATTAATCAAATGGTGCGTCAAGTTGCGCCAGCTTGGTTTGACGCGGGTGCGTGGGTGGTGCATTTAACGGGAGATAAAGATCCGGAAGCGGGAACTTTGCAACATCCGCAATATATTTCTCTGCCGTTTTACGATAATATGGCGGGTTTATTGCAACGGGCGAATTTAGCGATTAGTCGCGCGGGTGCGGGTTCGCTAACTGAATTGGCAATAACGGGGACGCCTGCTATTTTGATTCCCTATCCGTTTGCGGCGGAAGATCATCAAAGTTTTAATGCCAAGGTGTTTGGGGATGCGGGTGCGGCGTTGGTATTTCAGCAATCGGAATTGACGGCGGATGTGTTGAAAACTAAGGTATTGACTTTGTTACAAACGCCAGAAGAATTGGCAAAAATGGCTCAAAATGCAGCAAGTCTTGCAGTTAGAGACAGTGCGGAAAGGTTGGCAAAGTTGCTGCGAGAATTGTTGGAGAATTGAACCGCCATAGACGCGCAGCGGCTTCCCGTAGGGTAGACGCCAAGGACGCCAAGGAAGAGGAGAGGAGAGCGATTGTTAATAGTGTTGTAGGGGCGGGTTTTACCAGCAATGTTTGATCAAGCGAATGGTATTTATAAACCCGCCCCCCGCGTGGGATGCCCAACATATGCGGACATGATATGATATCAAGTTCGGTTGCATCGGCATCGCACTCCTTGGGGCGGGTTTAAAGACATATCTCGTGGTTCCACCGATTGATATGATGTCCTTAAGATTACCCATAATTAGCA
Source organism: Cyanobacteria bacterium UBA11371 (assembly GCA_003486305.1). Taxonomy (GTDB): domain Bacteria; phylum Cyanobacteriota; class Cyanobacteriia; order Cyanobacteriales; family Aerosakkonemataceae; genus Microseira. Next base: position 1,668 of record DNGJ01000081.1, on the reverse strand, counting down.
GCCGGGACACGGCACGATAAACGTCCATTGTTTGTCCGAGATATCTCTGATGCCGTGTCCCTACGCAACAACAGAGTGATGTTTTTTTATTATGGGCAATGAGCGCGGACATCATATGATTGGTAAAACCCGCCCCTACAAGACAATTCACTATATAAGTCCGATGCAAGCGGACATGATATGAAGTCTTGACTACGAATTTGCAATTCCTGCTAGTTGCTGTACCTGTTCGATAGAAAGTCCTGTCAATCTCGCTACTTGTTCGGTATCCATTCCCGATTGCAAGAGGTTAAGCACTACTTGTCGCAATTGGGATTGGGCTTGTTCTGCTCTAGCTTCAGCTTGTTCCTTCAACTGGCGTTCCTGTTCGGTATCTGTAGGAAGCCAATTTCCTGATGCATCATACCAGCGCAACCATTGGCGAGTAAAGCGGCTATACTCCCCTTGCCACAAGCCTAATCCTAACTCAATTTCGGGTATCCAAATTCGAGGTTGTTCTGGATTGAACGATTGTTGTTGATAGCGTCCTCCCTCTAGCTTGAAGAAGTGTACTTTGTTGGTGTAACGACTGAATACTACATAGTAAGGTACTCGTAAGATTCGTTCGTAAACTTCCCACTTTCTGGGTGGTGTTTCTTGTGTAAGAGTTTCGCCGTTACGCTGGGTTTCTGCCTCAGTTTGAGATTCTGTATTTTCTGCTAAAGTATCGAGTTCAATTGCTTCTGGATCTGAGTTGGCGTTTTCTCCTAAGTCTTCTTTTGCCGTACCGGGGGATAAAAGTTCTACTACGACAAAGGGACTAATGCCTTCTTGCCAGATCACATAACTCCTTCTGAGATCTGTATCATCGTACAAGCGGGGAACGTCTAATACTAAAAACCAATCTGGACGTTTGTGCCACAATGGATGGCGCACGTCGTAATAAAGGTTCATATCCGTGCCGCTAAATACCCGATTGGGTTGATACAGGGGACTGCGGAAAGTGCGACTCAACAGTTCTGGTTGTAAATCGTGAAATTCGTCTGGCAAACCGGGTTCCTCCGGATCTTCGCTGGGTAGATCGTACATCGTCGGCAGGGTTTTTCTCGGCGATAGAGGCGGGTCTGTATCCGGTAAAATTGTTTTAGACTGGGACATGGGTTTATCGCAATAGTAATACTGAGCAATACAAAATTGTAGGGGCACGGCAGGAGAAAAACTTTGATAAATGCGACAAAAGTTATTGCTGCCTTGCCCCTATACTCCGTTGCTAATTGCTAATTGCTAATTGCTAATTGCTAATTGCTAATATAGGATTTTTACTTCCATTAGCCATTAGTAGGGGCGAAGCATTTGCGTAAAAATATTTCCGGTTTACCGACAAGATAACAGCGCAAATGCTAATGCCTTGGGCTAGCTGCGCGAACGCCCTTACACGCCATTAGCTGCTATGGATGAGATAACTAGCAACTTAAGTTAATTCACCACTTGAGCGCCATGACTGCGCGGATCTTCACTTGCTGAATTTTTCGCGCTTACGGGTGCTTCAAATTTGGAGGTTTGACCTGTTGTTTTAGCATGGGGCAATTCTTCACCGCCGACAAGTGCTGCTAAATTTTCTGCCATGATGGTGCGGGGTTGTTCGCCAATGCTTTGAGCGATTTCGGTTCCATCTTTGCCGAAAAAGAC
>DNGJ01000083.1:10060-13680 GCA_003486305.1 Cyanobacteria bacterium UBA11371 | reverse complement strand
GTTGAACGGCAAGGATGGTAAAAAATTCGGAATTAGAAACCGGGTTTCTTGCTGCGCTCTCTCGTTACCATAAACGATTTTTCATAGAAACCCGGTTTCTTTGGCTAAGTCCTGCACTCAGAAACCGGGTTTCTTGCTGCGCTCTCTCGTTACCATAAACGATTTTTCATAGAAACCCGGTTTCTTTGGTCAGAAACCGGGTTTCTCTATAGAAACCCGGTTTCTATAATTAGCCATAAACGAAGTAGGTAAACCTTCCTTTGGCAGGACTCAATCCCTTTGTTGCCAAACCATTAGCAAAATTAATTGCACCAGCTTGAGCAATGCGAGGATTGTTTGGTTCCCCTGGCTCAGGACGAACTACAACGATATGTCCAATTCCTCGCGGATTTTTCCAACAGCCCAAAGTCGGAATTCCCTTACTTGCTGCTTCCGTTGCTGCGGTTGCAGTAACTTTACGCCATCCATTTGCCGGGTTATTTAACCAGTCAAACATGGCATTTGCATCTTGCTCTTTTTCTCCAACCCAGTGGGTTAAAGGCGCGCGCAGACAACGCATAACATCCCTGGCAAATATATTGCAGCAGGTAACACTTCCGTCAGGCCAAAAACGTTTATTCCCAGAATCTTCCACGTTGAAGTAGTTAATTACTGCACGAATTTGATCGGCAGAACGAGATGCTGAATCGGCAATAACAGGCATATCGGCGTCTTGAATATACCGCGCTCGTTGTCCAGCATTTCCGCTCCATTCTTTAGGGTTAGAATTAGATGGATTTGCGTATCGGTTGCCGAATGTAGGCGGGAAGAAAAAGCCAGCTTCTACTTTTTGCTTTTCGCTTGCAGATAAATCGCCAAACTTGACTAACTGAGCTGCTTTAAACTTACCACCAAGCGCTGTCCAAGTTTGTTCGCCAACTACCCCATCTACAGTAAGATTGGCTTCGGTTTGAAATGCTATAACAGCCGCTTCGGTTTTAGGGCCAAAATCTCCATCTACTGTTCCGGCATTAAACCCTCTGGCATTCAAAACTTTTTGCAGTGCTTGAACATCTTCCCCTTTACTACCTAGACGCAGAAAACGGCTGAGAGTTGGTAATTCAAAGTCAGAATAGACTAAATTCCACGCTTCGCCACGCTTGCCTACATCAGGAATGCGCCAAATTGACGAACCAGGAAAATTACTCAGGTAATCTTGAAGTTCTGCTGCCGTCGCCGGTTTTGTTGCATCGCTTTCGGAACTCCAGATTGGCAGAATTGGTTTATTCAAACCTAGCCGCTTATGAGCATCCAAACAAGCCTTAACTTCTTCTGAAGTAGTCAACAAGAAATTGAATTTTTCAAAATAGATTTGAGGTAAAGCAATATCGCAATACTCATCCAACATTTTCCAAGGAACGTTAGGATGAAATCCAGGATGTCCAAAACTGGTATATCCGAGCGTTCCTTCTTTAACTAATGAACGTAGAGTAGCAAGAAGCTTTTCTACATTTGGGTGAGTAGTTTGGTTCTTAACTTCTTCTTCTACATCCAGGATATAACCATCAAGTCCGCAGGCAAGCGCTTGTTTAACTTTGGCTACCTGTTCGTCAACATCAGCAGTGCCGTAGTGATATCCCCATCCATAAACTTGAATCCCTTGGGATTGGAATTCTTGAACGATTTCAGCAGAACATTGCCAATCCCAAAATGTGGGTTGGAGTTTACCTTTAAATTTGCCATCAAAGACTTTGAGATAAACTCGCTTAACCTGGCGTTCAACTAGCCGAGCTAGATAATCGCTGCGAATTTCTGACAAATTCCAAATCCAAATTCCACGAGGTTGATTCACCACGATAATACTCCTATTAAATCTAATTAAATAACCACCCCTCAGCCGCTGGCCTTTCAGTACCTGTAGCGTGTAACGCTACAAGAGATAGAATCAATAGCATTCGGGTTTGTTCCCCACAATTGGCTAGAGTAATGTTTTAATTTCACCAATGCAGTTCTCTATGAATTTAACTTTTGAGAAAGCTTGTTACCAGTCGCTTTTTTTTGTGACACATAAATGTGGTAACATATAATACGTAACTCAAAAGGGTGAGTTAAAAAATTTTTTATAATGTTAAATCTGAGATTTTGAAATTAATAAACGAAAAACTCCCGCAGTCGGTTGATATGCTGGGGGAGTTGTGTTACGGGGGTAGGATCGCTCACGCCAAAGCAACAGCAGTGCGATCGCAAATCATCTGTTATATCCTGTCCTTAAGCAACGGTAGTGTAAATGCTAATGGCTAATAGCTAATGGCTACTCTGAAGGCAATTAGCCATTAGCTATTAGCCATCCATACGCTACCGATACCACCGGACATAATATTACTTGGTTTGTTGCTCTTTCCATTCAAAGTACTCGCGCAGCAAGGTTTCTAACCCCTCGCTGTAATCTAATCCATTGTCGATGCAGTAGATTTTGAACTTTCTAAGCAAGTCTTGCGGTATTAACCCCCTGACCATGCTGTAATTAGGATCTTTCTTCTTGTCAGTCACAGTAGCGACGTATCGATGTAGCAACTACCGCTCTATTATTTCACTTTCCCTTTGTGCCGCTGGAAACTGCGGACAGTTTGCTAGCTGGGACAGATGATTGGGAAGTGGTGCGGGTTCTAGTAATTGGTTCCCACAGAGGAGTCAATTCTACAATTCGCACGCTTTACGTGGTTCGGTTTGCTCAAATTGACGAGTGGAGTCCCTTGTTACCTGCACCCGCTTCTGGTGAGGTGATGAGTATTTTGACTCGGCGAATCAGATTCTAGTAAATCGCTGGAAGGATTGAGGGCGATCGCGTGCCGATTTGGGATGCGATCGCTGAGGCGAGGCGATCGCAATTCCCGCTGCATTGTTTTACTTTTCCTCGTTGCTGTCCTTGCTAAGTGAGGAAGACTTTTGTCTGCGTTCGATCAACGCCTTTTTGATAATGACATGGATTAACTGAGGGACAGACCTGAATTCATCATCAGCCCATTCCTGTAGTTCCTTATAGTCGCTAGGGTCAAAACTAACAGTTGTTCTAGATCTATTTGTAGGCATTTTGCATAAATCGTCTACCTATTAACTATTATGCGTTGCTGGGCGATTGGCATCGACAAATATGCCAAATGATGTACCTTTTTACCAGTCTATGTAACTATTGACCAATTTATGTAACTTCTGCTATGCTGGCATCATTAACCAAAAAAAGCGCCGCGCCAAAGGTGTAGGAGACCTCAAGCGCGACTTTACCACCTATAGACGACCTAAAGGAGGCACATAAACTATGTTACAGACCGATCTCGAATCGGGGAATTTCCCCTTTGTTTCGCTTCCCGCTGCGGACAGTTTGCTAGCTGGGACGGATGATTGGGAAGTGGTGCGGGTTCTAGTAATTGGTTCCCACAGAGGAGTCAATTCTACAATTCGCAAGCTTTACGTGGTTTGGTTTGCTCAAATTAGCGAGTGGAGTCCCTTGTTACCTGCACCCGCTTCTGGTGAGGTGATGAGTATTTTGACTCGACGAATCAAGTTCTAGTTCTGGTAAATCCCTAAAAGGATTGGGGGCGATCGCGTGCCGATTTGGGATGCGATCGCGGCACGCACAGAAA
>DNGJ01000083.1:0-9697 GCA_003486305.1 Cyanobacteria bacterium UBA11371 | reverse complement strand
TTCTAAGATCGTAGCGATATGCCAAGGGCTAGCTGCGCGATCGCAGTTGTATAGCACGTATACTTGCTAAAATGATTGCGATCGCTCACTAGAATTTGGCAGCAAATTAATATGAAACTTCCTCATTATCGAATTGGCGACCCGATTTTACCAACCGAAGCAGAAGCGGCTATGGCACTAGAGAGTAGCCACATTTTGGCATCTTATTTAGAAAATCGATCAGGCAGTTGCACCATCAAACTGATGGAAGATGAAACTAACGGAAAAACCATTGAAATTCCGGCTCATGTCATGCAACTACTGGTAGAGATTTTGGTACATACAGGGATGGAACACCCGGTTAAAATTAAACCGTATACAAAAGAACTCGCAGACTATCAAGCCGCCGACATTTTGGGTATTAGCCGTCATCAAGTATGGGATTTAATGAACTCTGGCAAAATTCCTTACAAGATAGAAGATAACATTCACCTGATGCGTTACCAAGATGTAATTGAATATAAAAAACAGGACGATGCCAAACGCGATCAAATTATGGATGACCTGGTGGCTGAATCTCAAGCACTTGGTCTGTATGATTGAGTCATGACAGATTTAATAGTGGTTTATGATGCCAATGTTTTATATTCAGCATCCCTGCGCGATTTCTTGGTAGAGTTAGCACTTGCCAAGGTGTTTGAGGCTCGTTGGACAGAGGAAATTCACTCGGAATGGATACGAAATGTTCTTCTGAATCGTTCAGATTTAACCATAGAACGTCTCACGAGAACTAAAAATTTGATGAATGCAAGCGTTGAAGGTTCTTTAGTCACAGGTTATGAAGAAATAATTCCACAATTGCAACTTCCAGATCTTGGCGATCGCCATGTCCTTGCAGCAGCCATTCGTTCATCTGCTAAGTACATTATTACTTTCAATCTCAGAGACTTTCCCAATGAAGCGATATGCCTCCGGCACGCTTCGCGAACGCACCATACAACGTTCAGGCAAAACATCCTGATGTTTTTGTCCTAGACATACTTAACATTAATTCCGATGCAGTTTTTCAAGCAGCAGAAAGGCAACGCAGCAGATTAAGAAATCCGCCTAAAACCTCGGATGAATATCTGGAAACGCTGATAAATCAAGGACTTCCCCGAACGGCTGCTAGACTGAGGGAGTTGTGTTATGGGGGGTAGGGGGCGATCGCTCTGGGGTAAGCGATCGCAATTCCCGCTCCATTATTTCACCGAAGACCATTCTGATTTTAGAGTTAAGTTAATCTCGGATTTTCCGTACTTCTGTCTAGTTTTGCTGAACAGTATCCAAAAGGAATTGGACAGTAGCGGCACTCCCAATTACTAGGTTTTGATTTGGGCGGTTGAGAATTGCAAAGCATCGCAATTAGCTGCTGTAACCGCTGTCTAAATTCGCGATCAACAGACCAATTAGGAAAATCCAAAACCCCATCTCGATAAACTAAGCGCCCGTGTGGAATATGACCTTTAAACAGATGTTGAGTTTCTGGCGCAAAAGGCAACATTGACATATAGAGAAGCGATTGTATTTTATGTGAATCTTTGCGTTTTCCTGTTTTGATATCTTCCACAACAGCCCAATTATCTTTGGTGGCAATAATGTCTGGTCTGCCAGCAACGCAGATATCAAAATTTTGACTTCTATATTTGAAATAATTTTGATTTTCAACATAGACAATAAAGCCTTCATCTTGCAGTTGTATTGCTCGTTTAATCAGCATTTCCTCATGTTCTGAGGGGTTATAGGTATTCGGTTTCTTTTCAAATTGGTAGTGAGTCCGTTGCCATAAAGCATGTTGGCAATCTTTTTCGTTTGCCAAAAGTTCGGCAAGCCCAGTTACAGTGGCGTAGGGATTGAATCTTTTTTGCGCTTGTGTTGGCATATTTTTTAGAGGTGTGTTTGGGATGTCTTTACCATGACACCCACTCCCAAATGATGTCTAGTTAATGTCAGATAATTGTTGGTGAAAATAAATGATGATTTTGAGGGCTTAAATAATGGCAAATAATTTTAAATAATGGCAAATAATTTTAAATAATGACTTAGCGATAAGGAGTTGGCAGCTAGATACAAGCTTGCTAAGATAAGCTGATAAGGTTGAGTTAGGGAAGTCGATGTATGAATATTAAGCAAAATTTTCAAAACCAAATCGTGGAAGAGCTATTTTCTGGAAACCTGAGTGAGGAGAAGGCTTGTTTTCTTCGACGATTCGCCCCGGAAAATCACCCGGATAACAAAGCAAGCACTCATAAAGTAATTGCTAAACTAATGAAAGATGATTTAGGAGTTTATTGCGAAGAAAAAATATCTCAAACTATTCGGAAGGTAATTGAGGTAATTCATAAAGCCTACGGAGATGAGATGAAAGCGGATGGCGTTAATACTGAGGCATTGTTAAATCTTAAAGCAGGGGGGACACTTAAAGGAGAAGAAGATGAAGAGAGGCACAAAAAATTTAGTCCTTGGAAAGAGGTTTATAATTGGCTGTGGAATCACAAATACCTGCGGTGGCTTGATGCTAATAGTTGGGAAATACTACAGAAAAAAGCTAAATCTGCTCCCAATTGGTTAAAATTTAAAACAACAGAGGAAATATTAGCGTTACACGCAGGAACTAAAGCGCCAACTGTGCGAACTCGTAAAGCCCCAGAAATAAAACCAACGATTCCGGCAAATGAGTCGCTTTTGATGGAGATTGACTTAGAATATCCGAATTATCAATTGCTGTTATTTAATCGCAGCCAACAGGGGAAAATTTTACTCTGCCCTTCTTTCGTTTATGCCGTGAATCCTATTATTGAAAAACCGCCTATTTTGCTGCCTCAGAAGGATCGTTTGGAAGATACATTTATGTTTGAGGAAATGGGCAAAGAGGAATTTTTGGCAATTGTGTTGGAGAAACATTTGAGTTTACCTTGGTTGACTCCCCGCGAAGAAGAAGATCTACCGACATGGAATGCTGAACGGATTAAGGAGTTATTTGAACAATTGGAACAGCAAGATAGTTGGCAAGTTTTTTATCAAAATTTTGAGGTGGTAAAATGAGAACCTGGAGTTTAGAAACTCGGTTTCTAGCCTACTGCTTCATTATCTCTTAATTTAACTTACACATAGGAAATTAAAATGGACAAACAACGCATAACCGCCTATGGGCAACTTGTACAACAACTACTTGAATGTCCCAGTGACAAAGAAATGCAAATTTTAAAAGCTAACTCTGACCTTCTCGACATAGGGCTTTTGAAAACAGCGATTTCAGGTGTTCAAGTCTTCAGCGAAAACGGGAACCAAACTATTGCCGAATCTTTAACCAATATCTCTTTAAACCTGAGCGAATTTTTCGGAAGTTCCCAGCAGCCAAGGGAAGTGAGAAAAGCAACAGCAGATATTTTATTGGACTTTGGAAATAAATTATTTAACAGCCAGTTAACTATCAGTTTACGGTTATGGACACAGAGTTTTCTCATTTATAGAGCTATTGATGCTCGTCAACAGATAGCGACTGCAATAAAAAGCTTAGGTATAGTTTCTTATTGCTTGGGAAATTACGAACAAGCGATCGCCTGCTATCAACAGTCTTTAGCCATTTGTCGCGAACCAGAAATTCAAGATCGACAAGAGGAAGCAGCGTCGCTCGCAAATTTAGGCAATGCTTATGAGTCTTTGGGAAAATACGAACAAGCAATAGACTGCTACCAACAGTCTTTAACCATTTTTCATGAAATTAAGAACCGCCGTGGAGAAGCCGCTGCCCTCAGTAATTTAGGCAACACTTACGAGTTTTTGGGAGATTACAACAAAGCGATCGCTTACCACGAAGATTCTTTAGCCATTTGTAGGGAAATGGAAATCAAACATCCTCTTGGGGAAGCAGCTTCTCTGTCAGGTTTAGGCAACGCTTACAACTATTTGGGAGATTACAACAAAGCAATCACTAAGCACACACAGTCTTTAACTATTCTTCAAGAAATCAAAAACCGTCGTGGGCAAGCAGATGCACTGGGGAATTTAGCCAACGCCTACGGCGCTCTAGGAAATTACAAACAAGCAATTAAATTTTACCAACAGCAATTAGACATTTGTCGGGAACCACAAACCAAAGATCGTCGTGGGGAAGCGAACTGCCTTAATAACATTGGTAACAATTATCTCCAATTACAGCAAGCAGAGCTAGCGATAGGAAAATTCCAACAATGTCTAAAAATTGCTAAATCAGAATCCATGCCTTCCCTATGCTTCACAGCAGGTCGCAATCTTGGCGATATTGGCTTCACGCAAGGCAACTGGCAACTCGCCTTAGAAGGATACGAACCCGCCATGCAAGCAGTCGAACAACTCCGTAAAGGTTCAACCACCGACAAACGCCGCCAAGAAATCATCGCAGAAGCTTTCTCCGTTTACGCCAACGCCGTCCAATGCTACATCAACCTCAAACAATACGATGAAGCCGTCGAAACCGCAGACCGTTCCCGTTCTCGCCACCTCGCAGACTTATTCGCCAGCAAAGACCTCTACCCCCAAGGCGAAATTCCCCCGGAAGTGGAAGAATACTATCGCCTGCAAGAACAAAGCAACCGTTTGCGTTTTTCTGACAATAATGGAATGAAAGCACTCGCCACCACTCTGCAACCAACCCCAAACGGCGACGCTATCATCGAAAAGATTCAAGAATTAGAAGAGGAAAAAAAGAAAGCTTGGCTGAAAATTCGCAGTAAAGACGAAGTTTTGGCAGGTCAATTGCAACCAGAACTCCTCTATGTCAAGGATATGCAAGCCTTAATTCCCGATGCCGAAACCGCCATCCTCAATTTGTACACCACTGGCGAACATACGCACATTTTCATCTTGCGTCAAAATCAACCAACCCAACTCCACACCTGCGAAGGTCAAGGGCTTGAAACTTTGCAAAAGTGGCTATTCGACAACTGGTTAAAACCTTATAAAGAAAACCCAACCGCATGGCGAAATCAATTGGGTAAATTTCTCTCCGAACTCGCAAACCGCCTGCAAATTCATCGACTACTTGACGAACATCTCAAAGGCATAAAAGAACTAATTATTATCCCTCATCTGTACCTGCATCAAATCCCCTTTGCTGCCTTACCTTTAAACAACATTCCCATTCCCCACAGCGATATAGCTTCCGAAAAAATACGTGGGCCAAAACGTCGCAGCCAACCCTCAAACACCCCTGACAAAACCCCACCCCTACAACCCGAATACCTCAGCGATAAATTCCGCATTCGCATCGTTCCCAGTTGCCAAATACTCAACTTTTGCCACCAGCGAGGTGACCTCAAACCTGCCACAATGGGAATCGTGGAAAATGCCACAGGCGACCTCGTTTTCACTGGCTACGAGTGCGAAACCCTGGCAACAATGCACAAAGTTAACCCAGATAGTCGCCTCCAATACCAGCAAGCAACGATCGCTAACTATCAAAACTTACTCGATCGAGTGCAAATCCTCCATTCCAGCCATCACGCCAGTTCCCAACTCGATAATTCCCTCGAATCAAAACTGCTATTATTCGACGGCGAAATCAACCTCGGTCGCATTTTCACCTGGAGATTTTCGCACCTAGCCGAAGTCTTCCTCTCCTGCTGCGAAACCAATTTAACCCTCACCCAAATAACCGACGATCCGCTTAGTATTGCTAGCGGTTTCCTCTGTGCTGGTGCGAGAAATGCGGTCAGTACCTTGTGGGCAGTGGACGATTTAGCAACCGCTTTATTTTGCATTTTATACTATCAGGAAAAGCAGGACAAGAGCCGTTCCGAAGCGATCCGACAAGCACAATTTAAGCTGCGTAACTTGACAGGCGATGAATTATCTGATATCTATAAACGGCAATTAGAAGATTACTTTGAGCAGCAACAATGGGGAGAAAATAAAGTAGAAATTATCAAAAATGTGCGAGTGCGATTAGATTTGCTTTGTCGAGAAAGATTGCCGTTTGTCAGTCCTTATTATTGGTCGGGTTTTGTATCGCAGGGTTTGGCGTAAGATAAATAGTGAGGTGGTGCGTTACGCTAGCGCTAACGCACCCTACCCATCAAACTGTCACGCCTTCTAATTCTTCATCTGTCAACTCATACAATTCGCGCAACTTCTGTAACTTCTCCGGATCGGCTTCCCAGAAACCCCGTCCATGCGCTTCTAACATTCTGCCGATAATATTGCGAAAAGCTTCCGGATTTGCCTCTCGCAATTTCTTCGCCATTTCTGCATCCAAAGCATAAGTATCCGCCGCCTGATCGTAAACCCAATTATCAGTAAAATCAGCCGTACCGCCCCAACCAATTAATGCCGTCATTCGCTGCGAAATTTCATACGCGCCGCCGCTACCTTGATTTGCCATTGCATCTGCCCATTTAGGATTTAATAGCTTCGTGCGATATTCCATCCTCAGCAAATCTTCTAAATTGCGCGGCGTTGTATCTTTCGAGAAACTTTCGACAAAACTAGCATTAACTTTCTTACCTTGTTGTTTCTCCGCCGCCTTTTTCAAACCACCCGTATTGGCATAATATTCTTGAATATCGGTTAAACCATATTCAACCGAATCAATTTCTTGCACCACGCGGCGAGTAGTTTGCAACAGTTGGTTTAAAACTGCCTTGCGAGATTGACCTTTATCATTTCTGCCGTAACTGAAAGCATTGCGACTTGACCAAGTATCCGCCAACTCTTCTCCAGAGTCCCAATTTCCATCAGTCACTCGCTCATTTACTAGCGAACCAAAATCGCCAGCGGGGTTCGAGAATAGACGCGCAGTGGGATTGGGGATATTTTGCTCGCGCATCCCCAAAACATGTTTCCTGATAAAATTCATCTCCTCCGGTTCATCAACATCCGCCGCCCGTTGAAACAAGTCATCTAACAACTCAATAATATTGACAAAACTATCGCGAAAAATCCCCGAAAGATTAGCCAATACATCAATCCGAGGATGCCCAACTTCCTCCAAAGATTTCAACTCATAACGCACAATCCGCCCCGTACCTTCCTTGACGGGTTCAGCACCCACCAACTCTAACAAAATCCCCAAAGATTCACCCTTAGTTTTAATCGCATCCAACCCCCACAACATAACAGCAACCGTCTCCGGATATTCCCCATGTTCTTCTAAGTGTTGATCGATAATTTTCCGGGCAATTTCCCTCCCCCGTTCGTAAGCACCAGCAGAAGGCATCCTATAAGGATCTAAAGCATGAATATTCCGCCCCGTAGGCAAAACACCCGCACCATCTCTTAACAGATCGCCCCCCGGTGCAGGAGGAATATACTCCCCATTCAACCCCCGCAACAAATTCCTCAACTCCTCCGTATTCTGCCCCAACAAATCTCCAATCCTTCTCTCCTCTTCTTGGCGTTCTTGGCGTCTTGGCGGTTCGTTATCTTCCTCTCCAAAATAAGCATCAAAATACGATGCCAACTCCTCATCCGTCGGAGGTTCACCCAGCGTATGCAACCCCGAAGAAAACAGACGAGTTTCCAACACTTGCAAATACTCGTACAACTTGACTAAATAATCATTAAATGCATGGGCGCTGAACATCCGGACATTCTCCGGCGTAAAAGAAATCCCCAACTTTTTAGCATCCTCAAACGCACAATCGGCATCCAATCCAGTATCGACAATCTTCTTACAAATCGCCTCCTTAAGCGCATAATTCTTTTGCGGATCTTCTCGATATTCTGAGATTAAATCTCGCAGCGCCACCAATTCCTTATACAACCCCGCCCTCCCATAAGGCGGCACGTTGTGAGAAATCAGCACCCCATAACCGCGACGCTTCGCCAAGATAGATTCAGACGGATTATTTGCCGCATAGATATACAAATTGGGAATATCTCCCAATAAAATATCAGGCCAAGAATAACCTGTATTTCCTAACGGAGATCCGGGCAACCATTCAACCGTACCGTGCATTCCAAAGTGGATCGCAGCATCGGCTTGAAACTCATTTTGCAACCATTTATAAAAAGCAGCATATTGAGGATGAGGCGTCATATCCCGTTCAAACATTAGCCGCATCGGATCGCCTGCAATTCCCAATGGTGGTTGCACGCCGATCCAAATATTTCCTAACTCAATACCGCCGATATGATATTCATCTCCATAGGTTTTGATGCCGCTGCTGGTGAGAGATTTCCACTGCTTTTCGATGCGGGTTGTTAGTAGGTATCCCAGCCATTTATCTAGAGTTTTGGCGTTGACGGTGTTGTATTCGTTTCCATCAAGTATCGAGTCAATAACTGGTTCTTCTTGGCTACGAATTTGAGGTTCATCTGCTTGTTTAACGCGGCGGATTAATTCTTCTCCATCTTCGGGTAATTCGCCGATTGTGTAACCTTGTTCTTTGAGTGCTTGGAGTAATTTAAGCAAACTGCGGGGGACGTTTAATAATGCAGCCGTTCCCGTTGCACCATATCCAGGCGGGAAGCCGTAGAGAAGAATGGCAACTTTGCGTTCAGAGGCAGGTTTTTGTCTTAATTCAATCCAATTTTTCAATCTGCCAGTTAAACGCTTGACTCGTTCGGGAATCAGATAAATATCTTCTCCTACTAAACCGCCTAAAGGTATTGTATCAATGGCTCCATCTAATTCTGGCAAGGCATATAATACGACACTTTGCAATCCCCCAATACCTTGGCGCGTCCAAGAATGGATATCTTGAATTAGCAAGGGTGCGGCAACGATGTAAGGTATATTTTTGGCAGTTAAAATTTTAACAGCTATTTCTGTTTGGCGCCCGGCTTCCATTGAACCAGCAGGGCCACCTACTAACGGGAAACCAATGGTAGAGACAATTGCATCTACTTCTACGGCTTCTTTGGAGAGGGTAGCAAAAGGGGAGCTAATCCGTTTCGACACCTCTATTTGGCGACCAGCTTCTTGATCAACGCCTAATGGCATCTGAGGTTTGCTGGTTTCCCCTTTTGCTAATTTAATTATCGCTTGTTCGTGGGAACTTGTCATCCAATCTCGTACAGCAACATGAGCTTCAACGCCATTGATAAAGATGGGCAAGGGAATAAGTCCGGCTTGCTCAAAGTAGTTAATTAATTTTGGAATATAAGGCTGTTTGGTTACGACGTGTTTGCGATAAAGTAAGATTCCAACTACTGGACTGGTAAGTGGTAATTCTTCTTTTTTGTCCGTTCCTCTGCTATCTTGGTCGCAAGTCGGGGCGGGTTTATTTAAGTTATCTGTTTGAGTTGTAAGGTTATTGGTGAAACCCGCCCCTACAAGCGGGGCGGGTTTATTTAAGTTATCTGTTTGAGTTGTAAGGTTATTGGTGAAACCCGCCCCTACAAATCTGCGCCGATACCATTCTAAATATTGGCGCGGCGATTCAAAATAGCCTTGATATTCAGGATGTAACAAACCCATGTTGGGGGTTTCGACTGGGGGCGGGATTTCTCCTACTTTTAATTCCAGATATTTTTCTGCTATTGTCCAGAACATGGAGGCGACGTTATCTGTGCCGCCAGCGTTCCAGTAACCGTAAATAATCAGCCAGTTTCGCAAGTCTTGAACTTTTTGTACTGGGACGTATTTTAATAGTTTTGGCCCTACTTTTAGGAAGCTGATATAACCGGCGAGTTTGTCTTCTTCTTTGCCGTTGCTGAATTTATCTAAAATGAATTTAACGGGTTTGGGCATTCCTTT
>DNGJ01000507.1 GCA_003486305.1 Cyanobacteria bacterium UBA11371 | reverse complement strand
CCCGAAGAGTTCCGTCAACTAGCAAAGTGGTTTGCAGATCTCGATTATCAACATTGGGATCGGCAGTTAGAACAAGACATTGCACAGGGTAAGTTGGAATTCCTGGCACAAGAAGCAATTGCTGATTTTGAAGCTGGGCAATATCGGGCTATCTGATGCACTATACGAACCGCCGATTTTGGGAATGTTACAACGCCCTGCCTGAAGATGTACAGCGCACATCTGACCAATGCTATGAATTGTTAAAAGTCGATCCATCTCATCCATCAAAACATTTCAAAAAAGTAGGCAAATACTGGTCAGTCCGTGCAGGAAAGAATTATCGAGCTTTAGGTGTAGAGGTAAAAACGGGAATTTTATGGTTTTGGATTGGAACTCATGCTGAATATAATAAACTGATTCAAAATTAGAGCGATCGCACTGGGTAGAATATCTCAGTAGTGCGATCGCTTCAACATCACAGATCAACCCCGTACATACCCTTTCGATTGCTCGCTGGAGAGAAACTTTTGATAAGCTTCCTCATCACCTCCAAACGATTCAACCGATACTTTAGAAACTATTTCGTAGGACATTGCATCAATTTCTTCTGGCGACAGAGGTTGACGAACGCAGTAGGCAATTGTAATTCCTCGAAACTCTGGTAATTCTTCTAAGTCGGAAGGTTCGTAATGAGTAACCTTTGCGATCGCCCACTCAGAAGGAACAACTTTATAAGTATTCCAAGGGCTACCTTCTTGTCTGACATGATAGGTGAGGCGCTCTCCTATTTTGACTTTGCGCTTGTGGATTGGGCGATCGTCATAAGATAGCCGCAGATTCCTCACCATTTGATTTCCAATTGCCAATTCATCGCTGTTAATTTCCACCCACTTTTCGCCTGACTGAATCATATAAATGACTAGAGTTGATTTGTTGGCAAGTGGGTCGTATATTTCTTGCTCTTCCATATTATTCCTCCGCATCTTGACGATCCTGCCACATATCCCAAAAACTGGTTTGCTTGCCTTTGAAAACGCAGTCATAGCCAAGCGGATCGCGCCCCGTTTTCTCGACTCGATCTAACTCCCAGCCATACTTTTTAGCCATTTTGTCGCAATTTTCAGGAGAGGTAACAGCGTGTCTGTTTTCTTTTTCTGTGTTTTCTTCCTCTTCGTCATCGTTGCGATCGCTACCAAATAGTCCAAACATTGATATTTT
Organism: Cyanobacteria bacterium UBA11371; assembly: GCA_003486305.1. Lineage (GTDB taxonomy): Bacteria > Cyanobacteriota > Cyanobacteriia > Cyanobacteriales > Aerosakkonemataceae > Microseira. Next base: position 4,669 of record DNGJ01000507.1, on the reverse strand, counting down.
CTCCTTGTTTTTGGGTTTCGATCAAAACCCAAAAATTTAGCCACACCGCAGGCAGGTTAAAGCAGGGTGGCTCTTGAGAATGTTAAAATCCTCTTTTAGCCTCCCGACTGCCGCAAACAGTTTGGGGGGTTAGCTATCCATCGCTGCTGGTAACAGCTTTGGGTAGCAAAACTAAATTTTTGGGCGACATTAGTTGCTTGGGTTCAACCAAAGCAACCCTCAGCTGTGAGGATAGCGGTAAAGGGTAACGAGCGTCAAGGTGTGAGGTGTGGGCTATGGGGCGGCAGACATGAACAAACATATGCGATCGCTACAAATATCTGCCTTCAACCCAGAGCGGGGAGTCTCGAGGCAGCAGTATCTCAACAAAATGATTGACGAACTATCTCAGCAAGGCATTCAGGTTTTCTACCTTGATGGTAAGGAAATCTCCACTAAAGAAGCCTTTTTAAGTAAAGCTGCTCAAGCAATGAAGTTTCCCGCATATTTTGGCTATAACTGGGACGCTTTTGATGAATGTATCACCGATCTAGAATGGTGTCCGGCGCACGCTTTAGTATACGATCAACCCGATATCTTTGCAAAAGCCGATCCAATTGGGTGGAAAATAGCACGCGATATTCTGGAAGCCGCCGTTGAATATTGGCAACAAACAGACACGCCGATGGATGTTTTTTTACTGAATTAGATCAAAAATCGATATGCTTTCCCAGCACTAAAGTCGGCAATCCTGAAAATTTTGCCAACCAGGTTCAATATCTACCTTTGTAGTTGCGGTAAAAAAACGATCGCTTTTTCCAGACACCCAGAAACCCGGTTTCTCGAAGAAACCGGGTTTCTAGCATCAGCTCACGCATTTGGGCGGATAACTCACGAGTGCGATCGCCATAACACCAAACAACATTGTAGGGGCACGGCATCTAAATATTTTCGGGTTACCGACTAAACTGATTGATGTTCCCTACCCCGTGATTGATGCTAGCCCCAGATAGTTACAATAGTTTACATCCCCTTCATCAAAACTTAAGCATTCCCATGAATCGGTCAAAACTCGTAGCAATTATTACAGGGGCGATTTCACTCATTTTAGCGATCGCCTACCTCCTCCTCGTCCAACTTCTTGACTTTCGAGGTGAAATGCAACCCGCCCCCCTAAGCCAACTACCCCCACCTGCGGAAATTACGCATATCTATCGGTAATGTCCTATACTAACTAGCTGAGTTGCTTTCAGCATGTGATAGGCGACTAATAGCTGAGTCAAAGCCAGGGGATAACTTTGAAGGGTTTCCCCAGTTGTCCCGGTAATTTTGCCCAGTTCCTGATCGGCATCCAGGCTACAGTACGGCAATAAATCGGGAATCTCGCTGCATAGAACCTTTTCTAACTCTTTGACTTGGTTGCTAGTGGCGTGACTATCGACTTCCAACACGTCAACGGGTTTACCCATATCCCGATCCAATCCCAGACGAATCGCTGGCATAGTTTTAGCAGCGGTTTGATCGAAAATTTCCGTCAAGTCTGGGTGGGGAATCGTCGGTCTAAGTACCAAGCGCACGTTCAGGCGGGAATAATCTTCATTTGATACATCTTCAGGTGGATAGAAACTCACCACCACATCGGCATATTGGCGCTGAGGACGGATAAACTGTTCCGAATCGGGTTCGCGTTTTCTCAGTTCGGCGAGAACTTCTTCCTCGTTGTAGCCCCGCTTCATCGTATCCCGCTTTACCTTCCACTTAAACCGCAACCATTCCGGCGGTGCGAGGTACACCTTGACATCAAAGCAGTCCCGCGCACCACGGGTAGAATAACCCAGCAAACCTTCAACAATGACAAATTTATTTGGTTTGATATACTCCGGCGCTTCTAACGTCCCGGTTTTATGGCTGTAAATTGGTTTGAGAATGGGTTGTCCCGTCCGCAGCAAGTTTAAGTGCTGCTGCATAATATCCAAATAATTGCAGTCCGGGTGCAAAGCCGTGATGCCAAGTTCGCCACGCTGGCGGCGATCGTAGCGGTGATAATCATCCGTACAGATCACCGTAACATTGTCTAGTCCCAATACCTGCGCGATGCCTCTTGTCAGCGTGGTTTTTCCGGCAGCGCTATCGCCAACAATGCCAAGGATAATGGGACGGTGGCTCATAATTTTAAGATCTTAAAGCAATTTTTAATCTGAGATTAATTTTAGGCAGGAACGTGCAAAGTATCAACGTATGATCGGACATTTTAATTACGCTATTCTTGGCACTGGTGCGCTGGGTGGGTTCTACGGTGCGCGCCTGCAACGGGCAGGTTTTGAAGTTCACTTCCTGCTGCACGGTGACTACGAACATGTTAGCCAGCATGGTTTAATAGTTGAGTCCCCCAACGGCGACTTCGCCCTCCCCTCGGTTCGTGCCTATTGCGACACAGCTAAAATGCCGCGCTGCGATGTAGTTGTTGTTAGTTTAAAAACAACTCACAATTATTTACTGCCAAAGCTGCTACCCAATGTACTCAAAGATGATGGAGTGGTTTTGGTATTGCAAAATGGATTGGGAGTAGAAGAAGAAGTTGCCCGCATTGTTGGTGCAGAAAGAGTAATGGGTGGGCTGTGCTTTTTATGTTCAAACAAAATAGCGCCTTTCCACATTCGTCACCTCGCTTACGGTGAAATAAAACTGGCTGAATATGCTGCTAATTATCAACCGCAGGGCATTACCGAACGAATGCGCCAAATTGCCGCTGATTTTGAAACTGCGGGTATTTCCATCCATCTAGAGGCAGATTTATTGTTCGCCCGTTGGCAAAAATTGGTGTGGAATATTCCTGACAACGGGTTATCTGTAATTCTCGACGCCCAAACAGATGAGTTGATGGAAAATGCTTCTACCCGCACTTTAGTTGAAGAGTTAATGTGGGAAGTAGTCAAGGGTGCAGCGGCTTGCGATCGCCAAATCCCCAACACATTCATCGACCATATGCTCGACTACACTTTAAACATGACACCTTACCGCACCAGCATGAAAATAGACTACGACGAAAAGCGCCCGATGGAAGTAGAAACTATGTTTGGAAATCCCTTACGTATGGCTCAAAATAATGGCGTTGAATTATCTAAAATTGCCATGCTTTATCAGCAGTTAAAGTTTTTGGATGAAATAAATTGCCGGTAAACATATTATTTATGTAGGGGCGGGTAATACCAAATATGCCTGCAATAATCGACAGTTTAAATAAACCCGCCCCCCGTTAATTGGAAACATGCGATCGCTCAGTTTTCGGCTTGAGGCGAGGGCAAAGGTGGTCCCAAATCATCTGGTATTTCTTTTAGCGACTTTCCCAAAGCGCGACAGAGTGCTTTCGTTTGCATGATGGTCAATTCTGGTTCGTCTTCTCCACTTTCCCATCGGCTAATTGCGGCTTGCGTCAAAGTCTTTTTCCTAGTTTTATCTGGTATAAGCTTAGCTAGCTCTGATTGCGTCAAGCCAGCTTCTTGCCTCAATCGCCGTAGGACTGGTATACCTTCCGGGGTGTATGGTTCTTTTTTTGACTTATTCATTAGTCGCGAACGTTAGATTTTGATTGCCTTGGTGGCCCAAAGTCATCCGGCAGTTCTTCGAGTGACTTGCCTAAAGCGCGGCATAGAGCTTTCATTTGAACAACAGTTAGCTCTGGCTCATCTTCGCCGCTTTCCCACCGACTAATAACAGATTGATTCAGGTTTTTGGTTCTTGTTTTATCAGGTATTTGCTTCGCTAGCTCGGCTTGCGTTAAACCTGCCTCCTCTCTTAAGCGGCGTAACGCTGGAATGTTCTCTGGATCTTGCTGTCTCTTTTTAGGCATCTTAATATATCTATATGCGTATACGCATTGACAAAGAACTGTAAGATGCGTAGACTCATATTATTGAACAACCCAAAAAGACAGCCCCGCCTCCTGGTCAGGGTTGCGATGGACTGTCTTGTTCGCAGAAAAGGCGATCGCATGGGAGTGCGATCGCCCCAACTAAACACAACTAATTACAAGGATAAAACGATGACCGACATTCACAACAGCGCTCAAAGAGCGCGACTGTTCCCGTGGATAATTGTGCGCTTACTGCCTAACTTACAGCGTATCACCGTCGGGCGGTTTCGCCATCGCAGTCACGCCGAGGGACACTTGCGGGTATTGAAGCAGATGATGCCGATGGCAGAGTTTGCCATTGCCTTCGATCTCATGCGCGAATAACATAGACTTTCCCCCCCTCTCCCAAAGGTGTGAGAGGGGGGGTAGAGGAGTTCTTTACACTAGATGGAGGACGAATTAGATAGAAATCATCCATCATATGACTGCCAATTTACCCCAATCGCCAGGGAAGGCCGAAACCCCGATGGGGACGCGAGTGAGAAACTTGTTGATTGTCATCGTTGCGATCGCGCTCACCGTTTCCCTATTTTTAGGAATGAGAACCCAGACAGACACCGCCACCCTCACCGAACTAGCGGAAAACTCCACTCCCTTAGAAGTCGCCATGAGCAACGGCAAACCCACCCTAATGGAGTTTTATGCCAATTGGTGTACAAGCTGTCAAGCGATGGCGAAAGACATGGGCGAACTAGAACAAGAATACGCCGACAAGGGAAATTTCGTCATGCTCAACGTCGATAATGACAAATGGCTGCCCGAAATTACACGTTACCG
>DNGJ01000320.1:23814-24100 GCA_003486305.1 Cyanobacteria bacterium UBA11371 | reverse complement strand
TAACGCACCGCCAAAGATGGTGCGTTATATGATGTCCGCTAGCAACGGTAGTGTATAATTTTTGCGCTGTAGGGGCGGGTATAAGCAGCCATTCTTTGGAATCACGAGATATTTCGTTAAACCCGCAAGGGCTGACGCTACCGATGCTAGCGGACATGATATTACTACATTTTTAAACGATTTCTAGCCAACGATGGTGCGTTACGCTGACGCACCCTACATTTTTAAACGATTTCTAGTTCTTTGTTTTGGTTTTGTAAGATGTTATAAGTGTCGTGGTCGGTGA
>DNGJ01000320.1:23417-23593 GCA_003486305.1 Cyanobacteria bacterium UBA11371 | reverse complement strand
GGTGATATTTGTGTCGCTGAGTTTGCTTGTTTCCAGGCTCAGCCTGGAAACAAAGTAACCGGAGGCTCTGCCTCCCTAAGAAAAAAGGCAATTAGCAATTAGCAATTAGCCAATTTAAACGATTTCTAGTTCTAAGTTTTGGTTTTGTAAGAAGTTATAAGTGTCGTGGTCGGTGA
>DNGJ01000320.1:0-23214 GCA_003486305.1 Cyanobacteria bacterium UBA11371 | reverse complement strand
GGTGATATTTGTGTCGCTGAGTTCTAAGTTGTAGAAATCCACAAATTCACCATCGAAATAAGGGCCAGCGTGCCATGTTCCAACTTCTAATTTAATAAAACAATTGCCAGGAATCCGAAAAGCGGATATTTCTTCTAATTTAGGTGCGGGTGCTTCACTTGGTGGTGCGACTGCGATTAACCATTCTTTACCTTCGAGGGAACCTAAACATTGAGTGCATTTGACGTGGCGGGTAATTTTGTGAAATTTACGCCCTCTTTCGGTAAGATGCATGATGTAAAAGCGAGGAATACCGTTGTTGAGTACCAGTTGAGCATCGGTTGAATCGTAATGTTTTCCGTCGGATGATGCATAGATAACTTGACCGTAAGGTTGAAAGTTTTCTGGGGAGATTAACTGGGCAGGTAATTGTTTCAGCAATTTGGTTTCGCTCATGATGTGACTCCTGTTTTGTGTTTAATTTTCTAAGATTGCTTTCAAACTGGTGAGCCATTGATGGCAAGGTTCATCAATCGGCGCAATCTCTCTACGTCTTTGCGCCAGCGATTCGGTATAAGCCGTAATCCATGCGATCGCTAGTTGTGTCTCTGTTATTAAGCTATCTCCTATACCTCGCTCAAATTGCTTTTTAACCCAATTTCTAAAAGTTAGTATTTCTATAGAAATTCCCAACTCATCTTCTATTTCTTGACATCTCGCTAAAATTTCTTCTGGTCGCTCTGGTTCCACACTGGTAACAAAGCCAGCAATAGCAACAGTTGGGTTTGCTACCAGCTTATCTGCTAGTTCTTCCAATTCATCTCGTAAGTAAGACTTGCCATATTTTGCATCCCATGATTCAACAATTTGTTGTGCTGACAATAACTCAATATCGCCTACATTGCCATGCTTTTTATTTGCCGATCTCATCTGGGAAAGAGGCTTTAAGACTCCCTCAGCCAGAATTTGACAGTCTTGCATGGCTTGCATCAAACTATGCATAGCGATTTCCATAATTCTGGCAGCATAATCAGATTCATTTATATGTCTCTCTATGAGCGCGGTGATGCGTTCTCGATTAACAGGTTGATTTGAATTTAAAAATTGCTGTAAGTTTGCTATTGTTTGTGCAGCTAATGCTTTAAATTCATTGGCTCGATTCCAAAGTTGTGACAGCAAGTAATTCAAGGCTGATTCAGGCAATATCTCATTGGTTTCAATCCATTCTACAATCCTTAGCCATTCTTGACGAGCGCCTCTAATATTAGCTTTATAGACGGGTGTATAAGGATAATTTTCTGCTAAACTGCGCGTCATCATAAATCCATCTGCGTTCAGTCTCAGCAAATCATTCTTACGCAAAACAGGCGTTATATACTGTTTATCCAAAGATCGCATTGATATACCATCTTGCCATGAAAAGTCTCTTTTACCTACGCTGCCTTTATGTAATCTTACGCTTTGGGTGGGTTCGATTGCTTTTACACATAATTGCAGAACTGTTAAACCTATCAATGCCCTTCCCACTTCGCTGGTTACCGAATCCACAAGTTTATTGATAGTATCCACATGAATTTGACTAAGGCGTGAGAAATCAAGTTCTGCTAAATTGTCTCTACATCTAATAATTTGTTGTTCTAGATAACCCTTAGAGAGTTGCTCAGCTATTTTTTGAGATTTTAGTTTAGCAGACTGATTCATGCCACCTTCTAAGAAAACCTGTATAGTTCCATCAGGCAGCACCAGTTCACTCCTAGTTCGGAATACTCTTAGATGCAACTCACTCATCACCTTCTCCCAGATGTTTACGGAGTTGGACACTTCTTGGTGTTAGCGTTGGAAATGCATAGGGAATTAAATACTCACCTTTGGGAATTTGAGGATTTGTATTGTGGTTTCTGACTTCGTAACCCATGCTGCGTAAATATTTTAGGTGAGTAAATACCTCATCTACCTTAATTTCCCATAACTGCGATATTTCTTGAGCTTGTAGTTGCTTGGCAACTCCTATACCTCTAACCACACATTGCACTATGCGCCAGATTGGGGAAACTTTTAATGTGGGCTGAAAAGTTAGTATTCCGCTAATTCGAGGATTGTATTGATAATAACCAGAAAGCTGAACTAAGTCAGCTTTGCCTGTAAGATTGATGAGTTTTTCTTCAAAGGCTTTCCACAATGCTGTAAACAATTTAAAATCTAACTCGCTAGCGCAGAGTCTTACTTTATCAGTACCTAAACCCCAATCTTCATGACCCCAAGATGGGATGATTTCAATAACATATTGATTTTCGCTGTTAGATAAACCTTTGTGAGCTTCTATTATCCAGCAAGACTGGTTCAGATTGTACTTAAGATTAACTTTCAGACTATTAGGAAGTTCTTGTTCAGTCCAAGCAAAGTCTGTAGATAAAAACCTCACAGATTCTTCTTTGATGGTATAGTTAGCTGATGACTTTGAAGTGAATTGTTCTGTCTTTTGTAAGTGCGCGATCGCATCGAGTGCCTTTTGAGCATATACCTCTGTCAACTTGCGTTTGCGCTGTCTAAATCCTAGTTGCTTATTTGGTTGCAAGTAATACATCGGAAAGGGTAGCGCAACGCCCATAATTTGATCCAAAATACTGAGCGCTAAAATTCGACCCAACTGTGGTGGTACGGAATTCCCAATCTGTTCAACACAAACTTGGTGATTTCCCACAATTTCATAAGTATCGGGAATCGTTTGCAAGCGTTTGAGTTCTGCAATAGTAAATCGGCGGTTCTTCCAGCTAAAAGGCCCTGTGTATTGTCCTCCCTGTGCTTTAATAGTCCTTACTGGCGTTGCGGGATCGGCTTTATAGAGAAAATCAGAAAACTTCGATCGCCAGCTAAATACTGGCTTGGGGTGACCCATTTCTTTTGTGTAAAAGCTGTAATTTAATCCGGGCGGTATTTGTTTAAGTAAGTCTCCATATCTGCCACCAATTCCTTGAGCAGTATCTGATATTTCAATACCTTCAACAGCTTCTCCTGCTGAATAAAAAGGTTCGCAATTGGGAGAATCAGGGCCATGAGTGGGAGAAGGAAATAAATAACTTCCTTCTCGAATTCCCACAATAAATAACCGTTCTCTATGCTGCGGTACGCCATAATCTGCTGCATCAAGAATGCGATAATAAATTGTGTATCCTGCTTGTTTAAAAGCCTTTTGAATTTGTTGCCAAGCTTCACCTTTCTGCGCTCCAGTAATTCCGTAAACGTTCTCAAACAGGAATCCTTTTGGTTGCAGCGTTTTAATTAAGCGGACATACTCTTGAAACAGAGTACCGCGAGAATCGCTAATTCCAGCCACGCCAGATGCTCTACGACCAGCCGCAGAAAAGGTTTGGCAAGGAGGGCCACCTATAATAAAATCTATTGCTAGATCGGGAGTCGGAAAAAATTCTCGAATATCGATGCAAATTGGTTGGGAATTTTCTAACCATTTTCCTGGTATTGAGTTTCTTTCTAGAGTCTGCGCGTACTTGGCTTCAATCTCAACCATCTGAACAATATCAAAGCCAGCATCATGAAAAGCGATATCTAGTCCCCCACCACCAGAGAACAAACTCAAGGTTCTAATTGGAGAATGACCTTTTTCAACGAGCCATCTGCGGAGAGATAGGCCAAATTGATCGGGCCAAGCTGGACAATGTTTGACACCGAGAAACTGTAACATTTCCTGAAACCAAACAACTTTAATTGGCTCGGTATCAGGTAGCTTCAAAGGCAAAGACAACTGTTGCATTTTGGTCATTATTTATTGAAAATATCCAGGTACATCTTATGGTATATCGCCTCCAATTAAAAAAGCCCGCGCAGGCGGGCTTCGTTTGTGTAGCCCCAGGTTTCAACCTGGGGGCGATTATGGGTGACCAGGGGCTCGAACCCTGAACCAGCGGATTAAGAGTCCGATGCTCTACCATTGAGCTAGTCACCCGCTGCGGATCGCTATCATAGCAGATTTCTCTTCAGCTACGACACAATCCGACATATTTTCTTAAGCTGTCCAACTCACAGCCTGATGCTTCGACGTTGAAACCGCGTCCCGACCGGCTAGGAACTTCCGATCCTTGATAATTTCATACAGGTTAACATCCCTCTCCAATAGGCAAGCATGACCGCTATGGGGCAGCACCACCATTTCAGAGTTGGGTAAAGCCTTGACAAGATGCTCAGCTTCTGATACAGAAGGCAATAGCCGATCCGCAGCACCGGCAAGCAACAGTACGGGTTGGTTGATGCGGCGTAATTGGTTATCGTCAACATCAAATTCTTTCAATAAAGATAACCGCCAGACGGCGGTTTTCTGGGGAACCATTTGTACGGCGTCCATCAGCGCTTGGCGATCGCCCGCTGCTATCCTTTCCAAATTGGCTAAAACCGGCAATCCGATCAACGAACCGAAGTGATAAAAGCATTCCGGTACAATTCGAGTCAGCGGGATGCCAAAATACATCCAAGGGCGGCGACTGATAGAAGACGCTGGGTTAACCAGAATCACCCGTTCAAACAGCTTAGGCGCGCGGATTGCTACTTTGATCGCCAAGCAACCCCCAAACGACTCGCCGCATAGATAAACTGACCTTTGGGGGTCTTTGCCCACTTCGCCTTCGACTAGGGCAATTACTTGGTCTGCCAGTACATCCCAGCTGGTCAAGTCATCCGGCGGAATTGCCAAACAGCGGATATCAAAACCTTTTTCTAAACCGGCGGTTTGCGATCGCAGCAACTGACCCGTCCCGTCCATTCCTGGTAAAAAAACGAACAGCGGATACTCTGGTTTGAGGGATTTGGGTGTCAGGAAGCAGGGATGACTTTTAATCTCTGGCATCGTTCAATTTTGGATTTTGGATGAAAGGATTCCCGCTTAATAGCATCCTTGATGAAGCAGTTGACCAATTTCAGTCTGACAATGTTGCGTAATTTGTGCAACGACTGCTTTCGCCTGTTTCCCCTGATATTTTTCGCGCTCTTGCTGAGTTATCCAACAAGGACGACCAATTAGCACGTTAACGCGCCGATATATTACCAAAGGATGCCATCCGGGTTGGTCGAATAAAGGTTCGGAGGGGTCAAACAAACTCAACAGCTTCAGGGGAAATGCTGAATTGACGCTTTCTTCCACTGAAGCGATCGCTACCGGCAAAATCGCCAAATCTTGAGGCGATCGCAACGCTAAATGAGCAAATCCCTTGTGGAACTTCTGCATTTCGTTTGCTGGAGTTAATTTCACCATCGGTTGTCCACCCTCCGGAAACACACCGACCATTTGCTGCGCCTGCAACAGTTGAGTCGCCTGCATAAAAAACCGCTGCTGGCGTTGTCCAGGTTCATCTAAGGGGAAGCACCCCAAGCGGGTGACAAATTCCCGCAAAATCGGCACTTGACTCATGTAGTGATGGCAAGCAAAACGAATCGGTTGCCCTACAGATGCCATCAGTACCGGCGCATCCATAAAGCTGCGGTGATTGCTTACCACCAGCACCGATCCAGCTTCTGGGATGCGATCCTGATGGTGGAGAAACAACCGCGTGCCGGTAGCAGCGAGAAACGATTGAGAAATCAGCAGTGGACTAGAAGAATACATGAGTTGACAAGATCGACAGCTATTGCTTTTGCAAACATACCTAAACTTTTGTTAACTTTAACCGACTTCACTTGACAAATACCCTTAGATAGAGACACTTTTCGTTTTTGCCTCCGCCAAAGGCGCGACCAGGGTTATATTGTAGCGATCGCAAGGCATATAAATTCCAGACCGCGATTTATTTTCGATTGTTTGAACGGTCGGACACCCGTCGCACCATTTTATATGGTATAATTTTATACTTATTTACCATGTCATGAGATGCAGCAAGTTAAAATATTAAGCAATAAAATAAGGGAATGATGACACTCATGTATGATTAAAAACAGTTTCGCCCGTTCGATTTTCATTTGTCCATGAATTATACAGATAACAATAAAAACGCATTTGCTCTTACAACGCCTCTATACTACGTAAACGATTTACCCCATATTGGCAGTGCTTATACGACGATCGCAGCAGATGTAGTGGCGCGGTTTCAAAGACTGCAAGGGCGCGATGTGCTGTTAATTACCGGAACTGACGAACACGGGTTGAAAATTCAACAGGCGGCGCAAGGGCGGGGACTGACACCCCAGCAACACTGCGATCAAATTGCCGCAGGGTTTGAAGCTTTGTGGCCTCAGCTAAATATTCAGTATGACCGTTTCAGCCGCACCACTGCTTCCCGCCATCACAATATAGTCAAAGAATTTTTTGGGCGCGTATGGGATAAGGGAGATATTTACTTAGGACAGCAAAAAGGTTTCTACTGCGTTGCCTGCGAAGAGTTTAAAGAAGAACGCGAACTTTTGCCAGAGGGATTTTGCCCCCTCCACCCAACTAAAAAAACTGAATGGCGCGACGAACAAAATTACTTCTTCCGACTTTCTAAGTACCAAGCTCAACTAGAGAAACTATATCAAGAGCATCCCGACTTTTTGCAACCAGAAAGCCGCCGCAATGAAGTATTAAGCTTTATTAGCCAAGGACTGCAAGATTTTTCGATTTCCCGGGTAAACTTTGATTGGGGTTTCCCGGTGCCGGTTGACCCCAATCACATCCTTTATGTTTGGTTTGATGCTTTATTGGGTTACGTGACTGCTTTACTCAATCCAGAGGATGAACCAACTCTCCAAAATGCTTTATCGAAATGGTGGCCTATAAATTTACACCTGGTCGGTAAAGATATTTTACGCTTCCACGCCCTCTACTGGCCTGCCATGTTAATGTCTGCGGATCTACCACTGCCAGGTCGAGTCTTTGTTCATGGCTTTTTGACCAAAGATGGACGCAAGATGAGCAAAAGTTTGGGTAACACCATCGATCCGGTGGCGTTGGTTAACCGCTATGGTGCTGATGCGGTGCGCTATTACTTCATCAAAGAAATTGAATTTGGTCGAGACGGAGATTTTAACGAAACCAGGTTTGTTGATATCCTTAATGCCGACTTAGCCCACAATTTGGGGAATTTGCTCAATCGTAGCTTATCAATGACGCACAAATATTGCGGCGGCAAGGTTCCCAACCTCTCTGGTGATGATATTCCGGCAGAAAATGCCTTAAAAGCGATTGGGATCGCCCTGGGAGAGCAAGTGGCGCAAGCTTATGAAGCACTTGCATTCAGCGACGCCGCCTCAGCCATTTTAGCCTTACTTCATGCCGGAAATAAGTATATCGACGAGCAAGCGCCCTGGACGCTTTACAAGCAAAAACAGCAAGCAGCTGTTGAGCAAGTATTGTACTCGGTTCTAGAATCCGTGCGCCTAGCAGCTTATCTTTTGTCGCCCATTATACCCAATATCGCCAATGACATTTATCAACAATTGAGTTTCGATATCAACTTTAATGACAAAACACAAATAGGTGTTGCAGCCAGCTTCGCCACCCATGCTCAATGGGGTATATTAACTGGCGGTCAGATATTAAACAAACCCCGCCCCGTGTTTGGGCGTTTGGAACTCGCACCAGCAGGTTCGTAATCTGATTAACAAGCCATACCACAGGTAGATGCTGGAAATGCAACAATCGATAGTATTGATTGATTGATTTGATAAAAAACGAGGAATAACAACCATGTTGAATAATTTGGAAAGAGACTCGGTATTCACGCCAGAACAGGTGTTAGAAAATCGGGGGCGCGTCGCCATTTTTATCGATGGGTCGAATTTATTTTATGCCGCCCTGCAACTTGGCATAGAAATCGATTATACGAAGTTGCTGGTTCGCTTAACTGCCGGATCGCGACTGCTGCGTTCGTTTTTCTATACTGGTGTTGACCGCACTAATGAAAAGCAACAGGGTTTTTTATTGTGGATGCGGCGCAACGGCTATAGGGTAATTGCTAAAGATTTAGTGCAATTACCTGATGGTTCTAAAAAAGCCAATTTGGATGTAGAAATTGCCGTGGATATGATGGCTTTGGTAGGGTCATACGATACGGCGGTTTTGGTTAGCGGTGATGGCGATCTCGCCTATGCAGTAGATGCGGTTAGCTATCGCGGCGTCCGCGTCGAAGTGGTAAGTTTGCGGTCAATGACTAGCGATAGTTTAATCAACGTATCAGACCGTTACATTGACCTGGAACAAATTAAGGATGATATCCAAAAAACTCCCCGTCATGGCGGCTATACCTATCGTCCCCTGTCGGGAATTGGCTTAATGGATGACCACAAAGATGGGGATTATAAAGAATGAAAAATCAAGCTTAAAACATGAAGGATGAAGTAGGAAAGTTAAATTTAAACTTTCTTCTTCATGCTTCAAACCGTTTCCTTCGCAACTGCTCAAATGCTAACCTGCTATCTATGAGTAGAGTTACGACTCTGAAGTTTTTATTGATGTTAATGCTGTTAGGCGTTGGCGCTTGCAGTAGCGAGGGACGCACCCAAAAAAAGTTAGCTCAAGATACCGCTGCAATCCAAAGTTCTGAAACTAACTTGACTTTCAATAATGTTACTTTGGAACAAACCGACGCGCAGGGGCGTCCTTTGTGGAAAGTTAAGACTCAGCAAGCAATCTACAGTAAGGATAAAAAAATTGCTCAAGTTCAAAATCCCTTCGGCGACTTGTTTCAAGATGGCAAGTTAGTCTATCAAATCACTGCTCAACAGGGGGAAGTTTATGAAGAGGGAAATAAAATTATTTTAAGGGGTCAAATTGTTGCCGTAGATACTCAAAATAAGGCAGTTTTGCGCGGTAATGAAATGGAATGGCGACCAAAGGAAGATGTTTTAATTGTCCGCGATCGCGTTAACGGCACTCATAAACAAATGCAAGTCGCGGCGCAAGAAGCGAGGTCTTTTAGTCGCGCCAAGCGAATGGAATTAGTTGGTCAGGTGGTGGCGATCGCAAAAGAACCACCTTTACATCTCAAGGGAGAATATTTGGTTTGGCAGATGGAACAGGAAAAAGTTACAAGCGATCGCTTCATCCAAATCGACCGCTACGATAAAAACAATACCATCACCGACCGCGCATTGGGGCAACAAGGAGAAGTTGACCTCAAAGCTAAAATTGCTACCCTCAAACAAAACGCCCAAGTCATTGTATCTAACCCTCCCGTCCAAGTTACCAGCAATTTAATAGTTTGGAACGTCAACGCCGAAACAATCGTTTCCGACCAACCAGTTCAAATGTTCCATCGCGAACATCAAATGACAGTAACAGCAACAAAAGGAAGAGTAGATTTAAAACCAAAAATTGCTTATTTAAATGGCAATGTCCAAGGCGTAGAAATGCGGCGACAATCGAAAATATTTGCCGACCAAATGACTTGGACGCTTCCGACTCAAGTTGTAGAAGCAACGGGAAATGTCAACTATCAACAAGTTAATCCACCGATGAATTTAACCGGGCCAAAAGCTGTGGGGAAACTTCAGGATCAAACTGTAGTAGTCAGCGGCGGCGGAAGTGGTAACAATAACGGTCAAGTCTCGATTGAAATTATTCCGGAACAATTGAAGAAGCGGTAATAGGTAATTGCTAATTGCTAATTGCTAATTGCTAATGGCTAATTGGTGAAATTATTCCTATTACCCATTACCGATTACCTATTACCCACCGAAAACAACTTCAATGCGCTTGGCATCTCCCAAATGCGATCGCACGTTGACGCTACTAGCATGGGGGACAATCGTCGTCGGGGGGGGCGTTGCACCCCAGTGTTGCACTAATTTTTGCAAAAATCGGTCTTGTTCGGCGCGTAACCCCACGATGTCGCCGCCGCGATTGATAATAGTAAACCAAACTAACCCGCGATCGCGCGTTGGCATTACCCCCGCTAACGCACTCACATCCCGCAGGGTGCCGGTTTTAATCGCCGTCGCGACCGGAATCTGTCGATGGATCATTGTACCCGTGCGATCGCTCCCCGAAACTGGAAATACATCCCCGATGTTCAATCCGTAGGGTTGCAATTTGCGTTGAATTGCTACTAACATCGCACAAGCGGCGCGGGGAGAAATGCGATTTTCTACCCCCAATCCAGAACCGTTAATCAATTGTATTTCTTGCCTGGGGAATCCGGCGATCGCTGCTGCTTTATTCGCTACCACTTGATGACCCCCCACTAAATCCGCAATCTGTTGCGACAGCTTATTATCGCTGTAGACATTGACAATTTTAAGGATTTGTGCTAAAGGCAGCGATCGATGACGTAACAGCAATTGAGTTTTAGTTGGATCGGGGGCAACGATAACATTACCGGCAATTTGTAATTGGGGTTTGGGAGTGCCGGGAGGCATGGAACGGTGGGCGAAACTGACACCGCGAGGCCAAGTTTTAGCATTGAGTCCAAGTTTGAGCAATTGACCGGATTCGGCGAGGGTGGGGGCGTAATTCATGGCGAAATTGCCGGAAACGATGAGATTGCCGGTAACGCGGCGGATGCCCATGCGATTGAGGGCATTACCGAGAGCGATCGCTTCCTCCCACAAAAACACCGGATTCCCGCGCCCAGACACCACCAAATCTCCCTGCAACACCCCATTTTTAATCGGCCCAGTAGCGCTAACAAGAGTTTCAAACTGGTGGGAAGGTTGCCAAATAGCCAGCGCCGCCAAGGTTGTAGCAATCTTCGTCAACGACGCCGCCGGTAAAGGCGTCGTCCCCTGCTTATTCGCCAACAATACCGCGCCAGACTGCATCCACACCGCCTGTCCCGTACTGGGGCCTTTACTCGCTAAATCTTTCAAATATTGGGTTAACGTCGCCGTCGTAGCTGGCTCAGGCTGCGCTGGAACTACAAATCCGGGCGTATCCAGCCAAGACAGACGCTTATCGGCATCGAGTTTAGAGCGATGCAATCCTGCCATATCCAGCCATACAGACATTACCCCAGAGCTAAATAATTCCAGCATGTTTCCGTTCTCTCCAATTGACGCATCGGGTGGGTGTGCTTCTTGTGCAAGTGTGCAGGTGTGCTTCTTGTGCAGGTGGGCAGGTGAGATTGTAAGAGAGATTTAACAACAGATTAGGGTTCCTACCGAAAAAGCAAGTTAAATACACTTAAATTTGCTCGCTCGCACACCTGCTCACCTAAAAGCCCCATAGCTATTGACCCACGATCCAATCCCAGACAGTAATCATACCTGCTCACCCGCCCCCTTGCTCACCCGCCCCCTTGGTCAAACAGCTGGCGCATCGGTTCCCAATAGGTATATCTTGGGATGAGAGCCAAATGGCACGCACGAAGGTCGCGGGTGAGGAAGGATGTTGAATGTTATTGAAGATACTACTTCCACATCTGCCAAATCTCCCTTATCTGAGTGAGATTCGGGTGAGAGCCATCTGGTAGAATTTTTGAGGTTTCTATAACTTTGATCAATGGGATCAACTCGCGCACGGATTGCAATTGACGCTATGGGCGGCGATTTCGCACCCGCCGAAATCGTCGTAGGGGCGCTCAGAGCCAGGGAAGAATTGGATGTCGAGGTGTTGCTGGTGGGGGATGTCCCTCAGATCGAAGCGATTCTAAACCAACACACCAGTTCTCATAACATTGAAATTGTGGCTTCAGAAGGCACGATCGAAATGCATGAGGAGCCACTTAGCGGCTTAAAACGCAAGCCCAAAGCTTCGATCAACGTCGCGATGGACTTGGTGAAGCAAAAGCGGGCAGATGCGGTCGTTTCAGCCGGACACTCTGGGGCTGCTATGGCAGCGGCTTTGCTGCGTTTGGGACGCTTGCCGGGAATCGATCGCCCAGCGATTGGTGCGGTGTTTCCGACAATGATTGCGGGCAAGCCCGTACTGATCTTAGACGTGGGAGCGAATGTCGATTCGCGTCCTAAGTTTTTGGATCAGTTTGCCGTCATGGGGTCGGTTTACAGCCGCTACGTGCTGGATGTAGAAAATCCCAAGGTGGGGTTACTCAACATCGGCGAGGAAGAGTGCAAAGGCAACGATTTGGCAATTCGCGCTCACCAAATGCTGAAGGAAAATCCCAGAATTAACTTTGTGGGTAATGCCGAAGGTCGGGATGTGCTTTCGGGTAATTTTGACGTAATCGTTTGCGATGGCTTTGTCGGCAACGTCTTGTTAAAATTTGCCGAAGCCGTTGGCGAAGTGATGCTAAATATCGTCAAAGAAGAGTTACCCCAAGGATTAAATGGGATGCTGGGGACAGCAATCCTCAAACCGAATCTGAAGCGCATCAAGCAGCGGATGGATCACGCCGAACACGGCGGTGGTCTGCTGTTGGGAGTAGCGGGAATTTGCATTATCAGCCACGGATCTTCCCAAGCACCTTCGATTTTTAATGCAATTCGCTTGGCAAAAGAAGCCGTCGATCACCAGGTACTGGAACGCATTGGTTCCCAGTATCAGAAAACCGCTGCTAAGGCGGCTGATGGAGAATAATGTTGGAACAATTTCAGGCAGGCATTGCCATTACAGGGTGTGGGGCTTGCACGCCGCAAGCTAGTGTGGATAATTTCGGACTCTCTCAGATTGTAGAAACATCTGATGAGTGGATCTCAACTAGAACCGGGATCAAACAGCGGCGTTTGGCGTCGCCAGATGATTCTCTGAGCGCGATCGCTACATCTGCAGCCATTAATGCGCTAGAAATGGCAGCGATCGCACCATCAGACTTAGATCTGATTATCCTGGCAACATCTACCCCTGACGACCTGTTTGGCAGTGCCAGCCTCATACAAGCCCAACTAGGGGCAACTCGCGCCGTCGCTTTTGACCTCACCGCCGCTTGTTCGGGGTTTGTGTTCGGAATGGTCACGGCGGCGCAGTTCATTCGCACGGGCGTTTATCGTAACGTACTGTTAATCGGCGCCGATGTCCTCTCCCGCTGGGTAGATTGGAGCGATCGCAGCACCTGCGTATTATTTGGAGATGGAGCAGGGGCGGTGGTAATGCAGGCATTAGAGGGAGGATGCGATCGCCTACTCGGATTTGAACTCAGAAGCGACGGCACTCAGAATCACTTCCTCAGCCTAGCTTACCAAGCCCAACCCCAAGAACTGATTGAAGGGGTTAGCGTCGCTAAAGGCATCTACCACCCCATTACCATGAACGGTCAAGAAGTCTATCGCTTCGCCGTTAAAAGAGTGCCAGAAGTTATAGAAAAAGCCCTTTTTCGCGCCAATCTCAGCGTTGATCGAGTAGATTGGTTGCTATTACATCAAGCCAATCAAAGAATACTCGACGCCGTAGCCTCTCGCCTCAAAATTCCCGATACCAAAGTTATCAGCAATCTCGCCAACTACGGCAATACCTCCGCCGCCTCAATTCCCATCGCCCTCGATCAAGCAGTCCGTCAAGGCAAAATTAAACCAGGAGATACTATCGCCGCCTCTGGTTTTGGTGCCGGATTAACCTGGGGTGCAGCGATCTTCCAATGGGGTTAGTTAATTGCTAATTGCTAATTGCTAATTGTAAAAAAAGCAATTAGCAATTAGCAGTTAGCAATTAGCAGCTAACGGAAAAATTGAGGACAATTGTTATGAATTTAACCATACAGGATTTTGAGAAAATCCAAGAATTATTGCAAGATGCTTCTTTAGATTATCAAATGGAATTGCCAGATGGAAATCTTGTAATTATGGGGCGAGCAGATATTGTATCCAGTGAAATTAGCGCGCGTTTAATCGCCTTTTTATTTAGTTGGATTGAACCGCGAAAATTAGGACGGTTATTTGATTCTAGCGGTGGCTTTATTCTATCTGATACCAACTTAAGCGCCCCTGATGTATCGTTTGTTTCAGCAGAAAGATTGCGTCAAACTCAGCGTGCTTTTGCTTCTTTAGTTCCCGACTTAGTTGTAGAAATTAAATCCCGTACAGACAGAGTAAAAAAAATTGAATAAAAAATAGAAATGGCTCTCGCACTAGCAGCGAGAGTAGGTATACTAATAGATCCAGATAAACAGACAGTAACAATTTATCGCCCCAATAGCGAACCAACCTTGCTGAACAACGAAGAGCCGCTGACAATTCCAGAATTGTTTCCAGGGTGGGAGTTGCCCGTCGCAGAACTATGGCCTCCCGTATTCGATTAATTGACTGTCTGCCAATTACCAATTACCAATTACCAATTAGCAATTACCGAACAATGACAAAAACTGCATGGGTATTTCCAGGACAAGGTTCGCAAGCAATAGGCATGGGAGTAGATTTATTAGAACTGCCAAATGCTAAAACTAAATTTGAACAAGCAGAGCAAATTTTAGGTTGGTCGGTTCCCGAAATATGTAAAAGCGAGGAAGACAAACTATCGCGCACGCTTTATACTCAGCCTTGTTTGTATGTAGTAGAAAGCATTCTCGCTGACTTATTAAAAGAAAAGGGAAATCAACCCGATTTAGTTGCCGGTCATAGTTTAGGCGAATATGTCGCCCTTTATGCGGCTGCTGTTTTTGACTTTGAATCTGGTTTAAAATTAGTCAAACGTCGTTCTGAATTGATGGATAGCGCCGCAGGTGGAATGATGGCGGCTTTGATGGGATTTAAACGGGAAGAATTAGAAGAAAAAATCGCCCAAAATCCTGATGTTGTCCTGGCAAATGATAACAGTTCGTCTCAAGTTGTGATTTCCGGCACGCCAGAAGGAGTAGAAGCAATTCTATCTCAAGTTAAAGCAAAACGTGCGGTTCGTTTAAATGTATCCGGCGCGTTTCACTCGCCTTTGATGGCAAATGCTGCGGCAGAATTTAAAGAAGTTCTTGAGTCTGTTACATTTTCAGATGCTGCGGTGCCAGTATTATCAAATGTCGCTCCAGTACCGTCAGTAGATGCTAACGTTCTTAAGCAACGTTTGACTCAACAAATGACCGGATCTGTGCGGTGGCGGGAAATTCAAGAAGAATTACCAAAACAAGGCATTGAACAAGTAATAGAAATTGGCCCCGGTAAGGTGCTAACAGGTTTAATTAAACGCGCTTGTCCGGATTTAACTTTGGTCAATATTGGTAGTGCAGCCGAATTGCCTGGTTAACTTTAACTTGGTCAGGAATGACGCTAAGCATCTGTATATAAGGTGCGTTATGCGTCGCTGACTGGGATTGCTTTTTAAGTTAGGTTCAGCCAAAAGGCTTGAATGCAATAGCGCCAGCAAAAATGGCAGCTGCTATTGCATTCCTCCATTCGCTATAATTCTTGATTGTTGCTGTAAATATATCAAATATCCTCTTTGTAAAAAATAAAATTAACCACGATCGGGATGAAGAGCAGTCACTATGGCAAAAGACGTTTTCCATCAACAGGTTAAAAATGCCTTAATCAAAGACGGATGGAATATCACCCATGACCCTCTGACTATTCGCATTAGTGAGGCGGTAAAATTACAAATTGATTTGGCGGCAGAAAGCGCGATCGCAGCCCAACGGGACTCAGAAAAAATTGCGGTAGAAATTAAAAGCTTTGTTGGGGATTCGGATATTAGCGCATTTCATACCGCGTTGGGTCAATATCTTAACTATTGCCAAGCGCTGGAAGAGCAAGAACCAGACCGAATTGTTTATTTAGCCATCCCGGTTGAAACCTATCAAGATTTTTTTCAGCTTCCGTTCATCCAACGCACTCTTAGACGTTATCAAATTAAGCTGATAATTTACGATCCCAAACAGGAGGAGATTAAGCAATGGATAAAGTAGAACAATATCGACAATTTGTCAAGCAAATATTGACAGAACACGCCCAAATAGCAA
Organism: Cyanobacteria bacterium UBA11371; assembly: GCA_003486305.1. Classification (GTDB taxonomy): domain Bacteria; phylum Cyanobacteriota; class Cyanobacteriia; order Cyanobacteriales; family Aerosakkonemataceae; genus Microseira. The sequence continues at coordinate 7,483 of DNGJ01000320.1, read as the reverse complement.
CTACTACTGATACAGTGAAGGCAGAGCTAATCTTTGACAGCGAACATGACCATTATCAACTCGCTTATGTAGGCTGGCAAGGAGACAAGCGGGTATTTGGTCCGGTGATGCACTTTGATATTCAAGACGGCAAAATTTGGATTCAATATAACGGGACTGAAGACTCTATTGCCGAGAGGTTGGTTGAGATGGGCGTACCCAATTCAGATATTGTCCTGGGGTTTCATTCCGCTTTTAAACGCCAATTTACCAGTTATGCGGTTGGTTAATAGCTTCACCTTTAAACGAGAAATTAATTATGGGTAGAAATCGAGAACCATTTGCTAGTTTAATGCTGTACCACGCCTTTAAGTGGTCGGTGGTTAGCCCGATGTTTAATTGTTACTTTCGGGGGCAGGTTTATGGAGCAGAAAATGTGCCGCAAGAAGGGCCTTTAGTGGTCGTCAGCAATCATGCTAGTTACTTTGACCCGCCGATTTTATCCTGTTGCGTGCGGCGTCCAGTGGCTTACATGGCAAAGGAAGAACTGTTTCAAGTGCCGGTTTTAAAGCAAGCGATTGAATTGTATGGTGCTTATCCGGTGAAGCGTGAAGCCGCAGACCGGAGTACAATTCGGGCAGCGCTCAACTATTTAGAAGCTGGGTGGGCGACTGGTGTGTTTTTGCAGGGGACTCGCACGCCAGATGAACGAATTACAGAACCTAAGCTGGGTGCGGCACTGATTGCAGCTAAAGCGAAAGCACCTTTATTGCCGGTGAGTTTGTGGGGGACGAGTAAAATTTTGGGGGAAGGTTCTGCAATGCCGCGTCTGGTGCCGGTGACGGTGCGAATCGGTAACGTAATAGATGCGCCTAGTTCGAGCGATCGCCAAGAATTAGAATCGATCACCCAGCGGTGTGCATCGGAAATTAACGCGCTGTACGATTTAGGGCGTTGAGTCAGAGGGAGTCTGTAACGCGATAGACGTTGTGGGGCGCGATCGCAAGTTAAAATGAGCCATAATCGGTAACAGTTCTTTACTAATGTCAGACTTAAGAGCAGAATTAGCAGCAACGCTCGATGAAGCCGAATGGACTTGGCTGAGTCCCCACGCGAAGCGCGATTCATTGATTGTAGTGGCTACTGGACTCGATTTGGTGGATGTGGGGGTGGCGATCGCTAACGATAACGTACCATCGGTGCAGCGCTGGATCGGCGAACAACTGATCTATAAACCCTCAGATCTGCAAAAAGAAGCCTGGAATAGCAACCCAAACCAGCGGTTTAACGCCTTAATCGTACAACCTTACGTACTGATTCAAGAACTGCCAGCTGCTTAAAATCGGCTTATATCATGTCCTTAAGCAACGGTTGTGTCAGTGCTAATAGCTAATCGCTAATAGCTGCTTTCTTGCAATTGACAATTAGCCATTAGCCATTAGCCATTCATACACTACCGATACCACAGGATGGGTTTAAGAGTTCCCTATCTCGTAAGTCATGGAACCAGATTATCTTAACTCAATTCTCGGGCATCTACCTGGAGAAAAGATGAGTGAACCACCTGCAAAAAATTTCTGGAATCGACTGAGTAATTTGGCGCTGGTTCGCTTTCTGCTTTTCTTCGCGTCTGGATGGGCGCTAGTACAGCTGTTAGCTTACTTTGAAGGCGTAGTCGTCATTTTCAGCTTTGCTGCGATTATCGCCTTTTTACTCAGCTATCCGGTAAAATGGCTGCGCCGTTTTTTACCCCACGGTGTAGCAGCTAGCTTTGTTTTCCTGCTCAGCCTGGTAATTATTGTCGCTTTTACTGCCACAGTTGGATTGACAATATTATCCCAGGGACAACAACTGGTTGACAAGAGTTTGCCCGATTTTCTCAGTTACCTAAACAATTTAATAGAACAACTGGAAAAATATCTTAATGCTCGTCATGTCAAGGTAGATTTTCGAGCGTTTGAAGTCCGGTTGCAAAACCAAGATATCGCATTTATCGGGACTAGCATTGGAACTATCCTCGCTAGTTCCCCAATCTTGTTGGATTACTTCATCAAGTTTATCTTGATTGAAGTTGTGGCTTTCTTCATGCTCCTCGATGGAGAAAAGCTTTGGAATTTTATCCTGAGATTTGTTCCCAAGCAACAACGTCAAAAGTTTACCCTGATCGTTCAGCACAATTTTTTAGAATTCTTTCGCGGGCAGTTAATTTTAAGTTTGTTTTTTAGCTTTTCGGCGTTTGCGATATTCTTAGTTTTACAAGTTCCTTTTGCGCTGGTGTTGGCAGCGATCGCCGGAATTTTTCAGATGATACCTGGAATCGGAGCGACGTTAGGAATTAGTTTAATTTGTCTAATTTTATTACCCCAAAACAGTTGGATAGCTCTCAATGTTCTGATTGCTTGCATTGTGATTCAGCAATTCAAAGATAATTTGCTTGCCCCTAGAATTATGCAAGACACGCTCAACGTTCATCCCGTTGTTGGTTTTTTTGCTTTATTAGTCGGGTATAGATTAGCAGGATTGTTGGGGATTTTTATGGCAATTCCCATTGCTGGAGTCATTATTAGTTTATTAGAAATTGACGAGATAAAAGCGTCAGATAAAAAGAAAATTAATGGTTCTGAAAAAACCGGCTGAGAGTCGAACCCGTGCGCCCAGTGACCACCCAAAGAATCGCCCTCGCGCCATCGCGGACGGATTTTTCAACAGGTTCTGGCGGTTTTTCAGAAGGAACTGAAACTGGTTTCAAAACAATTCCCCGACTACCTAAAACAATCTCGCCAATAACACTGGCGCGACGCATGTGGTAATCGGAAGTAATCAAATAAACGCTCTTAATTCCTCTAGCTTTTAAGTCATCTGCCAGGGTAGTAAAATTTGTCACCGTGTCTACCGCCCGATTATCTAAGTGCAAGCGACTCGGTGAAATCCCCTCTTTAGCAAAAAACCTTTCTATGTACCTTTTATTGGGACTACCACCAGAAACCCAAATCGGTAAATCTGGATGCTGACGGGCAAATTCTACTGTAAATCTTTCTCGCTCTAACTGTTTGGTCGATCCTCCCAAGACTAAGACAGCTTGGGGTGCGTCAAAACTTCTGATATATCGATATCCTATCCCTCCCAGGAGGGGTAGCAGCAGCGCCGAAACAAACAACCTGCGTTTAAAGCGAGCAGTTTTCTTCTGCGGCTTGTCATCTTGCTTGCTGGAATAGATCCTTAATACCATGAATCAAAGCGATCGCATTCAGTTACACATTGCCGGAACGTCATTGCCAAGGCTAACGACTCCCCTGTTAAAGAATACCCTTAACCGGAGCGGGAAACAGTTGGAAAAACGACACGATTTAACAATTTCCCCTGTAATGCTACATAGGTAACCTTGGCAGGGGAAAAAGGTAATTATAATACCACATATACGGGACTGGCGCGATTTGAACGCGCGACCTAGCGCTTCAGATTTGTGTGAGTTTCCCCACTCTCTGGACTATATCTTCACCATAGGCTTTAAGCCTTTAGGTGGTGGCCTTTTAGTCTCTACGCCTTCCAAGTATGACTCAGCACTTAGCACTGACCTTGGCTTGGTTCGGTATTCCCATGAAGTGTAAACTCTTTAGGGTTCACCGAGTTTGACCACATTCACTCATTGAGTTTCCCCAATGGTGCCCGATTTTTCAGGAGGCGCTCGCTCTATCCAGCTGAGCTACAGCCCCAGGTACAAAGCCATAATAGCAGATCGAAGCATTTCAACTCGACTGCCAAGTTTCATTCCAAGGACTGCCCCCTACTTCTAATCCACACAGCGAACTGCTAGCTTTCAGGATAAGTTTAGAACGGCTGCCGCTCAATTCTTGTAATTTAATCGTTAAATTACCGTGCATGGTATCGCGGCAGGCGAAAACTAAGCCTTTTTCTGTAGGTGCGCGCAAGGGAGTGCCGGGAAGATTGGTAGTCGCCGTCAGTTCTACCTCATATTGAGCATTTCTCGCCTGGATCTGCCAACTACCCCAAGGCTGAATATTCCAGCTGACTTGGGAATTCCAAGGCACGAATTCGTAGAATTTGCCTTGATAGTGCAAGCCAATCATTGCGACTTCTTCCATCCACCACAATACCCCCCGCCTACCGCCGCCAGCAGTTAACGCCAGGTCGGGATATTTATCGAAGCCGTTGCAATTTACCCAAAACCATTTTTGGGGAAAGGCACCGCCCCAATTTTTTTCGCCGTAAGCTGGGGCATCGGTGAATTCGTAGCGTTTACCGTTCCACTCAATCCAGCCGCTTGCGAGGCCGTGTGCCATTAAGATCTGCCATCCTGGTTCAAAAATCTGTAAAAAAGATAACCATCCGGCGGTTGATTGCTGAATTTGTCCCGTGTTTCCCCAGCCGTATATTGGTTTGATTGAATATTGCCAACGGGCAAAGTTACCAGTACCGGGGTCTTTAAGGTAACCTTGATGCCAAGTGGCGGTGGCTTGATAGCCTTCTTGGACGTGTTGGTCAAAGATTTCTGGGTCGAGATATCCAGGTAGACTAGATAAATCTGTTTTACCCCAATGACCCAAAGCTAATTCGTCTCGAGTTGCCCAAAATTTGTTGACATCTGGGAAAGTGCGGCAGAGATATTCATCGTTGGGGCCGAGAATTTGTGCGCCGCCGCCGCTGTAGGGTTTGCCGCCGATGGGGTCTTCAATAGAATACATGAAGGCGAAGGTTTGGCGGTCTTCAGGTAAGGTGACGCGATAATACCAACCTTCAAAAAAGCGGCGATCGCTTCCATCCCAATGGTAGCCGCTGTGAGGCGTTTGAATTGGATCGGTAAGATTTAATACCATAGATAGAGGAGACAAGTTGCGGCTACACAAACATAGCCTGCTGATGCAGGTAAAGAATCAATCTTTATTATGAGCTATTGCCTTAATCCCCAGTGCCAGAAACCTCGAAATCCCGATGGGACAAAGTTTTGCATTAGTTGCGGGTTAAGGTTATTGCTGGGCGATCGCTACCGTCCCCTAAAACTCCTCAGTCAAGGTGGCTTTGGCAGAACTTTCCTCGCTATCGATCAGTGTAAGCCGTCCAAACCCTACTGTGCAATCAAGCAATTTTTTCCCCAAAACCAAAGTACCGATAGTAGCAAAAAAGCAGCAGAAATGTTTCGCTGCGAGGCGATACGCTTGGAAGAATTAGGGCATCATCCCCAGATAGCCGAACTGTTGGCTTATTTTGAGCAAGATAAACGTCAATATTTAGTCCAAGAGTATATAGAAGGGCAAAATTTAGCTGCTGAATTGGCAATACAAGGAGCTTTTAACGAAACTCAAATCCGAGATTTACTCAACGACTTGTTGCTAGTGCTGCGGTTTGTTCACGAACACAACGTTATTCACCGAGATATTAAACCTTCAAATATTATCCGACGTAGTTGCGATCGCCAACTCGTTTTAGTTGATTTTGGCGCAGCTAAATTAACCACTGACCTGGCTTTAGAACTCACCGGCACCGTCATTGGCAGTGCCGGATATACTCCCCCCGAACAACTTTTAGGTAAGGCAGTTTTTGCCAGCGATCTTTACAGTTTAGGCGTTACCTGCATTCACTTAATGACCCAAACTCACCCGATGAACTTGTTTGATACTTACGAAGGAACTTGGGTTTGGCGACAATACTTGAAGCATCCGGTTAGTGAAGAACTCGGTCAAATTTTTGACAAGTTACTAGAACGGGCTACAAAAAAACGATATCAATCTATCGAAGTAGTCCTCAACGATTTAAATTTATATCCAATAGAAACACCAATATCAATATCAACAACGCCGACTGTTTTGGCAAATCGGGGCAATTATAATCATCAAACATGGAAATATATTGGCACTGTTTTTGGGCATTCTACGCGCGTGCTTTCTGTTGCCATTAGTCCCGATGGAAAGACACTTGCTAGTAGCAGTCAGAACGGTACAATTAAGCTGTGGTCTTTAGCATCGGGGAAAGCGGTTCCCTCGCGGACTTTATCTGGGGGTTTGGCTGCGGTTAATTCTATCAGCTTTAGCCCAAATGGAGAGATCTTGCTTAGTAGCGATCGCAACGGCAATATCAAATTTTGGCAAGTTGAAACTGGGGAATTAAAGAGCAGTTTTTGCGGACATTTATCCCCGGTTCAATCTATTGCAATTAGCGCCGATGCACAGATTATCGCTAGCGTAGGTAATAACAAAACTATAAAAATTTGGCGGTATTATAATCAAGAATTGATTTATACATTTAACGGAAATTGCCACGTCAATTCGATTGCATTAACACCGGATAGCAAAATCCTTGCCAGCGGTTGCCAAGACGGCAAAATTAAATTGTGGAGCCTCAAAACAGGCAGATTAATTCATACCCTGGAGTGGCCTGCTGGTGCTGTATATGCAGTAGCTTTCAGCCCCGATGGGAAAGTTTTAGCAGCAGGTGGTCATGGCAGTAAAATTCACTTGTGGGATATAGAAAATGGGGAATTGATCGAGACTTTAGTTAGTAATTTAGGTTCGGTGCGATCGCTTATTTTCAGCCCCGACGGCGAGACGCTTGCCAGCGGTGGCGAGGACAGTACGATTAAATTTTGGCACTGGAAAAACGGGCAACTAATTTCTTCTTGTCCGCACCACTTTCAATTAGTATCATCCCTTGCTTTTAGTCCCGATAGTAGGCTGCTTGCCAGCGGCTCTCACGATAAGAGTATCAAACTGTGGAGATTATCTGATTAGTTGGTAGCTAAGCGCGGTAGGTTTGGGCAAATTTTGGGAATACTGCTTTTGATCCCCAATCAAAGGCTAAATTTTAACTCTATGCGCTGCGTTAACACTATCCCTGGTCATGCAAACTGGGTTTTTTCAGTTGCTATTAGTCCTCACGGACAAATTCTTGCTAGCGGCAGTAGAGATCGAACAATTAAAATTTGGCATCTCAAAACTGGGCAATTGCTACACACTCTCACAGGTCATGCAAAATGGGTCAGATGTCTTGCCTTCACTCCAGATGGAAAAACTCTCGTTAGTGGCGGCGATGATGGTAAATTGAATATCTGGCAGGTGGGTACGGGTAAATTATTAAACACTATTCCGGCGCATTCAACCCCTATTTATTCCATCGCGATTAGCCCAGATGGTAAAACTATTCTCAGTGGGGGCTATGACAAAAGTATCAAAATTTTTCATTTAGACATGGGGCAACTGGGGTATGTTTTAAACGGGCATTCTGACAAAGTTTATGCGGTTGCTATCAGTCCCGATGGACAGATTTTCGCCAGTGGTAGCTTTGACAATACGATCCGATTATGGCAGCCCAAAAAAAGAAAACCTCTGCAAATCCTTAATGGTCATTCAGCTTGGGTTACTTCGATTGCTTTTAGCCCAGATGGGCAGCTTTTAGCGAGTGGCAGTTACGACAAAACAATAAAAATTTGGCAAGTAGAAACAGGCAAGCTGCTAACTACTATAACAGGCCATCACAGCTATGTTTGGTCGGT
>DNGJ01000293.1 GCA_003486305.1 Cyanobacteria bacterium UBA11371 | reverse complement strand
ACTTACGACGCTCAATACATTTTTGATGAATTTGAGCCAGGGGAAATGGGCATCGTGCCGATGATGTTTGAACACGCCTTCTACTGCAAGATTACCGGGGGGATGGCGACGACTAAGACAAGTCCCAGCACGCCGGAACAGCGGATACACTTGTCGGGAACCAAGGTGCGCGAGATGCTCAGACGGGGAGAACTACCGCCGCCGGAGTTTTCCCGCCCTGAAGTTGCGGCAGAACTAGCAAGAGCTATGCGAGTTCCCACGGAGGTTTAACTTGTTGTTAGTCGTTAGTTGCTAAATTTTAGTGGGTAACGCTCACAAGGAACTAAGATTTATCAAATGAAGCGACGGGCCTTTTTGCAACGAGCTGGTATAGCGCTGGCAGCTATGGGTGCGAGCGAAGCTGGGTTATTGTGGATAAGCGATCGCTACTCCCAAGCGTTAGCGCAAACCAGTTCGCGCAAGTTGGCGCTACTGGTGGGGATTAATCAGTATCCCCAATCCCCCGCGCTTGCGGGTTGTCTCACCGATGTGGAGCTGCAACGAGAACTTTTGCTGTATCGGTTTGGCTTCCAACCCCAGGATGTGCTGGTTTTAACCGATGGACAAGCGACGCGGCAAAATATCGAATCTGCTTTCGTCGAGCATCTGATTAAACAAGCTAAACCGGGGGATGGGGTAATTTTCCACTTCAGCGGTTATGGTAGCCAACTGGCGGTGGCAGGTGAAACGCCTATCCCAGCGGTGACAGGCGAGACGCCTATCCCACAAGAAAAGGAAACAACCCAATTACCGATTACCAATGACCAATTACCAAAAATCCAAAATTGTTTGATTGGTTTTGATGGGTTGCTCTCAACTAAAGACAATGCTGGGGTAAATGTCCTGGCGGAAGAAACGCTTTGGTTATTGTTGCGAAGTCTCCAAAGCGATCGCATCACCACCATCTTAGATACCAGTTTCACCGACCCCAGCACCAAAGGATTAATACCACCCTTGGTGGGAAATTTGCGGATGCGATCGCGCCCTCTCCTCCCAGGCAATCAACTCGGCGCCAAGGAACTCGCGTTTCAAGCCGAACTCGCTAGCCAACTCAAAACTGATGCGATTCAAAAATTACTCGGTACTGATAAACCCGGACAACTTTTAGCCGCTTCTGATTCGGATCGCATCGCCACAGAATTGCAGTGGAACGGTTTCAGCGCCGGGGTATTTACCTATGCCCTAACGCAACATTTATGGCAGGTAACAGAAGCAACAACGGTACAGATTGCCATGAGTCGAATTGTCAGCACCGTTGCCCAAGTTGCAGGTCATCAACAGCACCCCAGTTTGACCTGTCCCCGCAGCGAACAACAAACCCAAACTTATCACTTTTCCCCCGAATTAAATACAGGCGCAGAGGGTGCAGTTATTGGTCTAGAAGATAGTGGAAAAACGGCGTTATTGTGGCTAGCAGGACTACCCGCCACAATTTTAGAAATATACGGCATTAATTCTGTTTTAAATGTAGTTTCGCCCGCCAATGCAGACACCGAAAAAACATTACCAACCTTACAAATTCGTTCTCGCGAAGGTTTAAAAGCAAAGGCGCGAATTCTCTCAACTGATGTCGATCAAATACAGTCAGGACAACTCGTACAAGAATCAATTCGTGTTTTACCCCGCAATATTGGTTTAACAGTTGCTTTAGATGCCAGTTTAGAACGAATCGAACGGGTAGATGCTACGAGTGCGTTTGCTAATGTGCCTCAAGTATCGTCCGTCATTGCTGGAGAACAACCGGCAGATTGTTTATTTGCTAGAGTTGATGCTGTTTCATCGATTTCTATTCCTCAATATGGTTTGTTCAATTTAGGAAAAGAATTGATTGCCAATACCACAGGGGAACCGGGAGAAGCGATCAAAACAGCAGTGTATAGATTGACACCTAAATTGCGAACCCAATTAGCGGCGAAGTTATTGCGCTTGAGTGGCAATGAAGCATCGTCTCGCTTAGCTGTAAAGGCGACGCTGGAAAGGGTGGCTCAAGGGGAACAGATATTAATGCACAAAGTTACCCGCCGCGCAGGTAGAAAAAATCCTAGTAATCGGGTATTGTCCAGTGTTAATAGCGATACAAGTATACTGAGAATGGCGGTGGGGAGTCAGATTCAGTATCGACTGGAAAACGAAAGCGAGAGTCCAGTCTACGTGATGTTGGTGGGAATTGATAGTGGGGGGAATGCGATCGCATTATATCCCCAGACAACCGACAGCAAAGATTTGGTGATTCTTCCGGGCGAATCGATTGTCATCCCGCAAATTACCAGTCCGTTCAAATCGATTGTTTCCGCACCTCCTGGACTGGCAGAAACTCACCTGATTTTTAGTCTCGCACCTTTTAGGAGCGCGATCGCTGCTTTAGACAGCGTCAATCCTCCACGGGGAGATCAAACGCGAATTGCACCCTTATTCAATCCTTTAGATGTAGCGCGAGCCATTTTTCAAGACTTACACCAAGCGAGCGCAGTTACAACCGATGCATTGGGTATTTCTTCTGATAGTTGGGCGCTCGATGTCAATGCTTGGGCAACGCTGAGCTTTGTTTATGAAGTTGTGTAAAAATTTGGTAATTGGTAATAGGTAATTGGTAATCGGTAATTGGTAATTGGTAATCGGAGATTCAGTAGGTTGGGTTTCGTACCTCAACCCAACCTTTTTTAGGCACTATATTTAATGACGATAGGACTTATATGATGTCCGTTGAATTGCCCATAATAAAAAACCTCACAGAGTCGTTGCGTAGGGACACGGCATCTGACGATATCTCGGACAAACAGATATCGTCAGATGCCGTGTCCCGGCTGCCGATTATGGGTAATCTTAAGGACATGATATAATCTGGATTTCCACGCACAAGTTTGGAAGGATTAATTAGAGGATTGAATTCCTAACGTGAACTTTATGAAAACTACGTCAACTGCCACAGAAACCCGGTTGTTTGAAAAAACCGGGTTTCTAATATTTAAACCTCCCACTCTTGTTGACGATAGCCCATATCCCAAAACAAATATTCCATCTTTGAGGTGATGATAAAATGGTGTTTCACGGCTGCTTTTTGCGGTTCTGTTAACCCAAAAGCCAAATTATCCATCACCTGCAAAACAGCTTTGACAACTGCTTCAAATTCATCGCTGGCATAGGTATCAATCCACTGCTGATATAAAGGATTGACCGACCCTTTTTTTACTAATTCTTTACCAACTTGCCAATAAATCCAATAACAGGGTAAAAATGCACCCACTGCTTCATAATAAGGCCGTCCTAATGCCACCCGCAGCAGATAAGAAGTATAGAGCAAACAGTTAGGAGCGGGCGGGGTATTGTATACCTGTTCTGAGGTCAATTGCCACGCTTTAAAAAAGCTATCGTGCAGGCTCCGTTCGACTAAAATAGCATTACTGGCATGGTCGCAGAACATTAAAAAATCATCATCGCTCTCTGCTTTTGCACCTAAAATTGCCAATCCTCTAGCAAAGTCTTGTAAGTACAAAGCATCTTGGATAGCATAAAAGCGAAAAGCAGATTCATCCAAAGAACCATCGGTTAAACCTTGGACAAAGGGATGAGCCAAAATATTGTTATAAATCTCTTCAATCGAAAGCCACAAACTATCTGTGAAATTCATAAAATTGGGTAATGGTTAATGGCTAATTGCTAATCGCTAATGGAGTTTCCTAATTTTAGCTCTATTTTAATGAAACTAGCAATTAACAATTAGCCATTAGCAATTAGCAAATTTACAAATACTTTTTCAACAACAGTCCCATCTTTTCCTTGGTTGCTGCTGAAACTTTATCCAATGGCGTTAAAATTGCATATTTCAAGGCAGAATGAGCATCGGAAGCGGGAGGATTTTGGCTGATGCGTCGCACGGTTTCTTGGATGACTTTTTGGGCGTTAACTGCATTGCGTTGTAAATTGGCAATTACCATTTCTACGGTGACGCTATCGTGGTCTGGATGCCAGCAATCGTAATCTGTAACTAAGGCTAAAGTTGCATAGGCAATTTCTGCTTCTCTGGCTAACTTTGCTTCGGGTAAATTGGTCATGCCGATAATTGTTGCGCCCCAACTGCGATATAAATTCGATTCGGCTTTAGTAGAAAATGCGGGGCCTTCCATACATACATATGTGCCGCCGCGATGCAAAGTTACGTCTGGTAATTCTAAACTGGCAACGGCTTCTGCTAGAACTCCAGCCAGGTTTTTGCACACCGGATCGCCAAAGGCAATATGAGCAACAATTCCTTCTCCGAAAAAGGTGGAAATTCGATTTTTCGTCCGATCGATAAATTGATCCGGTACTACCATATCTAGCGGTTTTGCTTCTTCTTTGAGGGAACCCACCGCCGACGCCGAAATTAAATATTCGACGCCCAAACTTTTCATGGCATAAATATTCGCCCGAAATGGCAATTCGGAGGGTAAAAGGGTGTGGTGGCGTCCGTGGCGTGCGAGGAAGGCTACCCGCGTCCCTTCTAAGGTTCCCAAAATTAAAGCATCGGAAGGCGTCCCAAAGGGCGTGTCCACTCGCACTTCTTCCACGTCCTTGAGGGCGTCCATTTTGTAAAGTCCGCTACCGCCGATAATCCCAATTTGTGCTTGAGCCATCTTATAAGCTTTTTTCCGCGCTGCAATGCCAAGCTATTTTACCGGGATAGTGGATCTGTGGCAAAAGTTGCACTTGTGTGGGTGAGCAGGTGTGCAGGTGTGCAGGTGTGCAGGTGTGCAGGTGTACAACTTTTACCCACTACTGATGACGGCATCGGGTTGGGATAGACAAAGAAGGGGAAAGAGTAAATTTTGTCAAGGAGTATAATCACAAAGCTATATAAAAATCCTCACGGCAAATTAGGGCGCGAATCACAACTAGCTGCGATCGCATCCCCCATATTTATAACTAAGTTCGGTTATGTAGCGTTTAGTTCCTCAAATCATTATGTCAGAACAAGGTGCATTACCCAACATCTCCCTGGAAGTTATCGTCGAACGGATCTTTTCGGGTCGCCAAATTAGCCGCATTCACCAAAAGCTACTGATGTCAGTACAACTGTCTAATAATTTAATCAGCGATGCGGAAAAACAACTGCTCGACCGGGTTTTTGATGGCTTAGAAAGGGGTTTCCTCAAAGTCGTGGATTAAACTACACAGCGAATTCATCCCCTGGTTAAATTATTTTTGTCTTTGATCGATCCAATCTTCACCCCCCGGTAACTGAATTAGGTTCTCCGCCACTACTGCGGGTAATTCCTTCGCTGAATTGGAGTAAGTTAGCAACAAAAATTTTGTCGCCTTCTGAGTAAGTTGGGTTTTATCTAAGATTTCGGCTAGCTGAAATTGACTGTATTGTCCGTTTAATACTTCATCACTTGGAGAATGCGATCGCATTCTCTATTACTTCTTCTATCAAACTTTCCCATTCATCAATATTGATGTAATATGATGTTTTGTTCTCTTTGAGATTCAATTATTGAATTTCTCTAATAACTCAAGTTGCTATTCCCATCCAATGACACTGGTAATGGCGTTCCCAGGCAGATCCGTGGGAACGAGGGTAATGGGTAATTGTCAAGAATTCACAGCGTTTTAATTTAATTACCAATTACCAATTACCAATTACCACCGCTAAACCTTGATTTTTAATTAAATGAATCAGCAAAATCGTTAAAAAAGATTTGATTTGACGTAAAATAGACTTTTTACTCATTCGCTTTAAAGTTTGAAAAGTAGGGACACGGCATGTGAAACATTGGTTGTCAAACCCGAATTATTGATAATGCCGTGTCCCTACCAGGTTTCGGGTAAACTCAGATGCTTTGTCTTAAATCTATCAGTTCTTGCGTCATAATAATTACCAGCACTTATTTTCGCTGACAATTATAGCAATCGCCAATGCCAGTTGATTTTCGCAATACTAACTCTGTCTGGGCTTCCATTTTAGTCGAAACTCTACAAAGACTCGGATTAACCAACGCCGTTATTTGTCCTGGTTCTCGTTCAACGCCGCTTGCTGTCGCGTTTGCTCAAAATGAAAAAATAGAAGCGATTCCGGTTTTAGATGAGCGTTCGGCAGCATTTTTTGCTTTAGGAATCGCGAAACAATCTGGGTTACCTGTAGCCATTGTTTGCACATCTGGAACGGCGGGAGCGAATTTTTATCCAGCCATAATTGAAGCGAGAGAAAGTCGAGTTCCGCTGTTAATTTTAACCGCAGATCGACCCCCAGAATTACGGGATTGTCATTCCGGACAAACGATTGACCAAGTGAAATTATATGGCAATTATCCCAATTGGCAAGCAGAATTAGCCGTACCTTGCTTAGAAATGGGAATGCTGCGATATCTGCGGCAAATAATAGTATATGCTTGGGAGCGATCGCAAACTCCCACCCCCGGTTGCGTCCACCTCAACATCCCCTTCCGCGACCCCCTCGCACCCATCCCCCAATTCGACGCCCAAACGTTCCAATCTCAGTTAACAGAAGACTTCTTTACCAGCATCACCCCCATTACCCATTACCCATACCCTCGTTCCCAGGCTGGAGCCTGGGAACGCCATTACCCATTGCCAGAATGGCTGCAATGTGACAAGGGTATTATTATTGCCGGGGTTGCACAACCGGGAAAAGCGGAAGAGTATGTCAGAGCGATCGCTCACCTTTCCCAAACCTTAAAATATCCCGTACTAGCAGAAGGACTCTCGCCTTTAAGAAACTATGCCGACCTCAATCCTTACTTAATTTCCACCTACGATCTGATTTTACGTTCCCCACAATTAGCACAACAATTGACACCAGAAATCGTTATTCAAATCGGAGACTTACCCACCAGCAAAGAACTGCGAGAATGGTTACAAATTGCTCAACCAAAAAACTGGATAATTGACCCGAGTCACCACAACCTCGACCCCCTTTACGGAAAAACTACTCACCTGCGACTATCAATCGAACAATTATCATTATTCCCCCCCTCTCCGCTATCGGAGAGGGGGAAGGGGGGAGAGGTTTCCTATCTTCAAATGTGGTGCAATCTTGAAGCCAAAGTTAGAGCGGCAATTGACCAAAAAATGGCAAACGAAAACGATTTATTTGAATGTAAAACACCTTGGTTACTCTCAGAGATATTGCCACCGGGTACGCCGATTTTTATTGCCAATAGTATGCCCGTGCGAGATGTAGAATTTTTCTGGAAACCTAATAACTCAGGGATTCAACCCTTTTTCAACCGAGGTGCGAATGGAATTGACGGCACTTTATCCACTGCATTAGGGATTGCCCATCAAAACCAAAGTAGCGTCATGCTTACGGGAGATTTAGCCTTATTGCACGACACGAATGGGTTTTTATTGAGAAACAAATTTGTTGGGCATCTGACGATTATTTTAATTAACAATAACGGCGGCGGCATTTTTGAAATGTTGCCAATTGCAAAGTTCGAGCCGCCCTTTGAGGAGTTTTTCGCCACGCCCCAAGACATTGATTTCTCTCAATTGTGCGCTACCTATGGCGTCGAGCATCAATTAGTGACAGATTGGGAAAAGTTCAAATATCTGTTAAATCCTCTACCTGTTGGGGGGATAAGGGTGTTAGAATTGCGGACTAACCGGAAGGCAGATGCTAGATGGCGGCAAGATAACTTAAAGAAATTTTCATCTGGCATCGGCTAATCTGGGTTGGTAAAACAATGCGATCGCATTCTGAATGTTAACCCCTAAAATTGACTTGGTGTGAGGAGATTCAAGCAAAATGTCGTTAAGTAAAACCGTCTTGAAGTTGTTACCTGCAACTGCTATTGTTATCCCGATCGTCACCGGAGCCATTTTTAGTTCGGCGGATGCGGTTCAGCGATGGGTTAGACTAATCAGCGACAGCGATACAGCCATTTATATCGATGCAGCTTCGATACAAGGTAGAGGGCGATCGCGTTTTTATTGGCAACAGGTTGTTTTCAACCGCGCTCAACCGCTTCAAGTTTATAGTTTTGGTCCTGCTTCTAGAGTCCCAGTCTACGGATTTATGATATATAGTTCGGTTGACTGTCGCACCAAAATTACCCGTTTTCGTCGCGTCATAGCCCTTGACAGAAATAACAGAATCATTCTCGAAATTAACCAAGATAATTACGGCAGGTTAGAAAACCTTAATCGTACTCGTTCATCCGCAAGGCACGCCGCAAATTATGCTTGTGCGCGTCAAGGTCGCGGGCGATGAGAAAGCTCAGAAATAGCTCAGAAATAAATTTTTGGCTAGTCAGTTTTAACTGAGATCTTGCACCAATTGCAATCAACCGGAGGCAGAGCCTCCTGACCTCGTTCCCAGGCTCCAGCCTGGGAACGAGAATATAGAGGCTCTGCCTCTTGTTGAGAATCGAGCAAGATCTCAGGCAAGATTCAATATTTAACTCGCATTAGGTAAACGAGCTTGTCTAAAAAGTAACTCAGGAATTAACTCCAATCCTTCAAATAAAGGATCGGTTATTTCCATTTCTCCTCTGTAAGTCCGGGGGCGAGCATCTGAATAAAATACCGTGATACTTCTCCCTTGACAATCTACCAACCAAACTCTTAATACTCCTGCCTCTAAATACTCAGTTGCTTTGTCTACCAATTCTCCAAATGTTTGTTTGGGTGAAATCATATCAATGACCAATTCCGGAGCAGTTGGACAAGCTTGATCCTCCATCCAACCTGCTGGCAAACGTTCGTAGGATACGTAACACAGATCGGGCACTTGTGTCCAATCTCCACCCATTCGTTTGATATTTATTGCCCGTTTGATAGCAACTTCGCCCCGCTCTTCGCACCACAAATCTAAGAGTGTAAATAAAGCGCCAGTCACTTTAGAAACAAAGCGTTGGGGCAGCATTTCTGGTACTGCTTGTTCCTCTAATGGTGGCGGGGAAACAGGTTCTTCTGTTGTCAGTTGATTTTCTGTGGGTGTTTCAGTTTCTTCTAATTGAATGGTTTGTTCTTCCTCAATCTGCGTTTGATTTTCGATATCCGTATCCTCAACTTGACTCGTTTGATTTTCTAGTTCTATTTGGCTCAAATCTTCTAAAGAAGAATCACAATTTTGGCTGATTTCCTCTTCTATTATGTTGGCAGATGCTGTGACCGTGTCCGACTGAGCTTGTGCGATCGCATCTACTTTTGTCAATGGACTGCCGAGCGCTCCAATTAACTTTCCCCATCCCTCAGAGTTTCCCAACAGCGCCACCATAGCGATACCGCCGAAGTATAAACCCACCACTGCACCTGCTAAAAGCGTTTGCGTTATCGGATCGGTAGAAGGCGTTAAAACTGCTCCTAAAACCGCTGACCCTAATAAAACGTATCGCCACGCAGAAAGCATCTGTCTAGCAGATACAATCCCGAAAAACCCCAATAAAATTTGAATAACTGGAACTTGAAACGCTAACCCCGTACTCAACAAAAGCAATAAAACAAATTCAAAATATCGGTCAATAGACCATAACTGCTCTACAACATCTTCCCCATAATTCATGAAGAAATTAACCGCCGCTGGAATTAGCAGTAAATAAGCAAATACCAACCCAGCTAAAAACAAAACCGTAGACCCCGCAACGATCGGTAAAATTAGCTGTCGTTCGCGCCTCGTTAATCCGGGGAGAATAAATTGGATAATTTGGTATAAAATAACCGGAATCGCAACTAATAAGCCACTGTATCCTGCTACTTTCAGCGAGACAAAAAAGAACTCTCCAGGCGCTAGTTGCAGGAACTTGACGCCCCGCGCGGGCGCTTCTAGCAGTTGGACGAGAGGTTTTACAAACAGAAAACACCCAACTGCGCCTACTACCAATGCAATTAAAGAGTAGAATATCCGCTGCCGCAATTCCTCCAAGTGGTCGAATAGGGACATCTCGACATCATCGGGGAGGTCATCGAGATACTCCATTGTTGGGTCTGCTAAAACTTCCTCAGTTGAGGATTCTACTAGATCCAGAGGCGTCATGGGTTTGCGTTTATCCGAGATTCTTTGAATTATAGAACAGTACGGGAAAACCCTGCATCAAGAGAGCAGGGTTTTCCCTTGAGACTTTTAGTCTCACGCTTGATAGATGATTTTAGATTTTAATTGGGCGCACTCAGGTATGCTCTAAAGGGCGTGGTTGTTAAACTGTCGCCAAGTTTTCAACAGAGAGTGGTGCCGCTAGGTGTTTTTTCAGATATGCCTCCGCCATCTTTTTGGGGTCAATTCCGTTGTACCGAATTAAATAGTTGATTGCGTTTTCGCTTGAACTAAAGCTGCGTGGCATTGAATGTAGAGTAGCTGCCAAAATTTCGTTTTTTTCTTGCACAATCCGACCAATACAGTTTGGTTCAACTTGCAATCCGGTGCGGGGATTGTATTTTTCCTGGTAGCACCAAACCTCGTACTCGACGCACATCCAGTCGTCGGTGCGCCGCAGGTAGGTTCCTAATGGGCAGTCGTTTTTGTCAATCTCTACGGTTTTTTTAGCAGCAGTAAGCGCTTGGTACATCTCTTGGTGCTTGCAGTTTTCACCTGTGTGGCGTCGCCGCATTTGCCAGTCGCGGCATGAGCAGGCATCCCACGATACTGTATATTTGTTGCCGTTTTGCCGGTTAAGACAGATGGCGTATCCTGCTTTTTCTTCCCACCTGTACTTCTCTTGCGGTGCGGTGGTGTCGGCAGCAGGGGGTGTCAGCTTTTCGATTTCCCCTTCTAGCGTCGTGATTTCGAGGCCAATCTTCCGGATCAGTTTGCGGCAGTTGAGGCGGATAAACGCTGCCAGCTTTTTCGTTAGCGCTGCCAGTTTTTTGGTCAGGTTGATGATGTTCATGTTAGAATACGATCGAATTATTTTTGTTTTTGCCACGGTGTTTTTTCACCGTGCTTTTTATTTTACTTTATGTGAACAACGGATGTCAAGGGTTGTCAACGTAATTTTTTGTGATATTTTAGTGGTGTAGAGTTATCGATTTTATGGCCCCTGGTTTTTCTCCTACCAATAGAAACAATGTGGTGACTGGCAGATTTGAGCCTGTGCCAGCCCCCTTGTCTTCAAAGATGCGTAGTTTCCGCCTTACTAGAGAGGGGGATGTGGCTTTTATTGCTGCTGCTGCTGAAATTGGTCTTCCCCCTGGTGTCTTGGCTCGGCATATTATTGAAGAGTGGTTAGAGTCTCAAAAAAAAGCCCCCGTTGCTTCCGGGGGTGGGTAAGCAAACTATACTGTGGGAGTACATAGGAGGTCTGTTTGTGGCAGTACCAATTAAGGATTCCCACTCGGGGAAGTTTAGCAAAGGCCAGTTTTCGCGCAAGGGGTTGCAATTCAGGCTGAAGCCTGCGGATCGTGATGATTTCATTCGTCTTTGCAGAGAGCGCGATCGCATTCCTGGCGAGTTGCTTAGGGAGATTGTTGTTGAGTGGCTCCAAGCTCAAAAAAAGTCCTCCTCCTGTCGTGCAGGGGGATGAGAAAATTACTCAGCGTTTTGCCTAAGTTGCATTTCGGCAGGTTTGGATCGAGCGCTCACGCATACCTGTTCGTATATCATCAGAGGAGAATTGTTTTGTTTACAGCGGTGCGGTGGTTTTCCATCGCACTTTTTAGTTTTTCCATAAATACCTATGGTATTCAATAGGTGGCAGTGGGTATTTTTTTGGCTAGTCTGGGGGTGTAGAGTTGGTGTCCCCCGTGGCAGTTCCGATTAAGAATGCCCAAGATGGGCGGTTTTCTAAAGTTGACAACTCCCCGTCCTGAAG
>DNGJ01000319.1 GCA_003486305.1 Cyanobacteria bacterium UBA11371 | reverse complement strand
CGCAGGCGAGCCGAAGAAGCGCTGAAGGAAAGCGAAGAAAGGTTGCGGGTGGCGCTAGAAGCTGCTTGCATGGGGACTTGGGATTGGAATATTTTAACGAACCAAGTTAGCTGGTCCGGAAGCCTCGAATCGATGATGGGGTTGACGCCTGGGAGTTTCGACAATCGTTACGAAACATTTGTTAATCTGCTGTACCCGGAAGATCGCGAGCGAGTGGCGACAGCTATTACCCGTGCGGTGCAACAAGCAGAAGCGTATGAGATTGAATTTCGGTTTGTGTTACCCGATGGTAAAATTCGCTGGGCGGCGAGTAAGGGACAGGTGTTTTACGATGAAACGGGTATTCCAGTTCGGATGGCTGGGGTAGACCGAGACATCACCTCGCGCAAGCAAGCTGAAGAGGAATTAAGGCGACAAGGACAGCGATCGCAACTATTTGCCGAAATTACTCTGAAAATTCGCCAATCTTTGCAACCAGAGGAAATTCTGCAAACTGCGGTCACCGAGGTGCAAAAACTGCTCGATACGAACCGAGTGGTGATTTTTCGATTGTGGGGGGACGGATCGGGAACGGTGGTGCAAGAAGCAGTGGAACCGGGTTTTACCGCTATTTTGGGACAAAACATCACCGATCCGTGTCTGGCACAAGAACACCTAGAGCCGTATTGTCAAGGTAGAGTGGGTGCGATCGCTGATATCGAAACTGCCGATATCCAACTCTGTCATAAACAATTGCTCCAGCAGTTTGGCGTCAAAGCCAACCTCGTCGTACCAATTTTAATGCGGGAAAACTGCTGGGGTTTGCTGATTGCCCATCAGTGTTCTAGTCCCCGAAATTGGACTGATTTTGAAATCGATTTACTGCAACAACTCGCCAACCAAATTGGCATAGCTTTATCGCAAGCACAACTATTAGAACAACAAACCCGCCACGCGCAAGAACTCGCTCGTTCCAATGCAGAATTAGAACAATTTGCTTACGTTGCTTCCCACGACTTACAGGAACCCTTGCGAATGGTGACGAGTTACTTGCAGTTAATCGAACGCAGGTACAAAGACAAATTAGATTACAAAGGAAATGAATTTATTGCCTATGCTGTAGACGGCGCGCGGCGGATGCAAATTTTGATTAACGATTTATTGAGTTATTCGCGGGTTAGCACTCGCGGACAGCCTTTTGTACAAGTTGATTGTAATGCGGTTTTGGAGAATGCGCTAGGGAATCTCAAAATTGCCATCCAAGAAAGCGGCGCAGTCATCACCCACGATGCTTTACCCACCGTCATTGGTGACGCCACCCAACTGACTCAATTATTTCAAAATCTCATCGGCAACGCGATCAAATTCCGCAGCGAACTTTCCCCCCAAATTCATATTGGAGCAGTGAGGAAAGTAGGGGAGATCGGGGAGAGAAGGGAGATGAGGGAGATGAGGGAGATGAGGGAGAATTCTTCCAAATCTTCCCCATCTTCCCCATCTTCCCCAGCTTCCCCAGCTTCCCCACCTGCCCAATACCCTAACAATGAATGGATCTTCTACGTGCGCGATAATGGAATAGGAATTGAATCGCAGTATGCCGAACGCATCTTTGTCATCTTTCAGCGCTTGCACGCTAGGGGGAAATATCCCGGCACTGGGATTGGTTTGGCAATCTGCAAGAAAATTGTAGAACGGCACTCAGGACGGATCTGGGTCGATTCCGAACCGGGTAAGGGTGCGATTTTCTACTTTACAATTCCAGATAAAGCAGCTAATAACTCAAGTTGCTAGTTATATCCCTTGACGCTGGTAATGGCGTTCCCAGGCAGAGCCAGGGAACGAGGGTAATCGGTAATTGGTTTTGGGGCGGGTAATACCTGCCCCTACTGTGGAGGGCACGAGATATTGATTTAAACCCGCCCCAAAAGCCAATGAATCCAATTACCAATTACCTATTACCAATGACCACCGCCAAAGCTTAATGAATTTTGAATCTATCATCATGCCAATTGAAGTTTTGTTAGTTGAAGATAACCCAGGCGATGCTCAGTTAACCCAGATAGCGCTTGAAGATAGCAAAATGGCTGTTAACTTGAGTATCGTTGAGGATGGCGTCGAGGCAATGGCTTTCTTAAAAAAAGAGGGAAAATATAGCGAATCGTGCCATCCTGACTTAGTATTGCTCGATTTGAATTTGCCAAAAAAAGACGGGCGGCAGGTTTTGTTGGAGATGAAAGCCGATGAAGCCCTCAAGCGAATTCCCGTAGTTGTGCTGACGACTTCTCAAGCGGAAGAAGATATCCTAAAAGCTTACGACCTCTGCGCCAATTGTTACATTACTAAACCCGTTGATTTCGAGCAGTTCGTTAAAATTGTGCAATCGATAGAAAACTTTTGGTTCACTATCGTCAAACTACCGCCGGAATGAGCGGGTGTGCAGGTGTGTCCAATAGATTACCAATTAGCAATTAGCAATTAACAATTAGCAATTCGCAATTTCTATGGCAAAGCAACAGATCAAAGTTTTGTTAGTCGAAGATAACCCCCCAGATGCGCGCTTGCTTGAGGAGTACTTAGACGAGGTTACCACTGCCCAATTCGATATCAAGCAAGTAGAGCTTCTAGAGGAGGCTCTAAAATGTCTTGACGTAGAAAGCTTTGATATTATTCTTTTAGACCTTTCGCTGCCAGATAGCCACGGGTTCGATACTTTTGTCAAGATTCGCCGTTACGCTCTCAACATTCCGATTGTGGTGCTGACGAGTTTAGATGATGAAACTCTGGCAATGCGGGCGATGCAGGAGGGAGCGCAGGATTATCTGGTAAAAGGGCAGGTGTATGGCAATTTGTTGGCACGTGCCATGCGCTACGCTATCGAGCGCAAGCGGATCGAACTGGAATTGCGCCAAAGCGAGGCGAAGTTTAGAACTTTGGCAGAAAATCTCCAGGCAGCGGTCTGGATGGGAACGCCTGATTCAAGTAATAATTTTTACACTAGCCCTGCGTATGAAAAAATTTGGGGTCGAAGGGTAGAGAGTCTGCGCGATCGCCCTGATGCTTGGATCGAGGCAGTTTATCCAGAGGATCGGGAGGTGGTGCGGTGGAAGCTAGAGCAACAAATCCAGGGCAACCCCACGAATGTAGAATATCGCATCTTGCAGCCGGATGGGTCGGTGCGGTGGATTTGGGATCGGAGTTTTGCGATTCCGGATGAAAGGGGAGAAATTTGGTACTTGGGGGGGATTGCAGAAGATATAAGCGATCGCAAGCAGTCAGAGGAATCTTTACTGCGGCGCACGCACCAGTTGGAAGTCCTCTCCCGCGCCACTCGCAAGATTAATACGGTGCTGAAAATACCGGCAGTGCTGGGAACTTTAATCGCGGCGGCTATCGAATTAGTGGGAGCAAGCGCCGGAGCTGCCGGATTGGTAATCGAAGGGAAAATGACCTTCACAGAATACCATCAAAAGGGAAAAATCCGCCCGATAAATTTCACTTTCGATCCGGGAAAAGGAGGTATTGCGGGTTGGTTGATGCAGACAAAGATGCCTTATTTTACCAACGATACGGCGCTTGACCCTTACGTCGGGGCAATGCAAAGATCCTTGGGGGTGAAAAATCTGGCGATCGTGCCGATTTTTAGCCGCAAAGATGAGTTGATCGGCTGTTTGGAGTTGCATAACAAAGAGTATGACCGATTTAGCGATCGCGACATCACTGTGTTGGAAGGTTTGGCGGCTAGCGCTGCGGTTGCTTTAGAAAATGCAAAAATGATTCTAGAATGCCAGCAAGCCGAACAGAAAATCCGCGAACAAGCGGCTTTGCTAGATGTGGCAACCGATGCCATTTTTGTCAAAGATTTAGACAACCAAATTCTCTTCTGGAATAAAGGTGCAGAACGCTTATACGGCTGGAAGCCACAAGAAGTACTGCTGAAAAATACTCAAGATTTTTTGTCCAAAAAAGATCCAACTCAACAAGAAGAAGCATTGAAAGCTACTATCGAGTCGGGAGCGTGGCAAGGCGAGTTGCATAAAGAAACTAAAGATGGTAGAGAAATCCTGGTAGAAAGCCATTGGACTTTGGTGCGGGATGAAGCCGGAAATCCCAAATCTATTTTGATCGTCGATACGGATATCACCGAGAAAAAACAACTGGAAGCGAAATTTTTACGCGCGCAAAGGTTAGAAAGTTTGGGGACTCTTGCGAGCGGAATTGCCCACGATCTCAACAATATTTTGACGCCGGTTCTCGCCGTGGCGCAACTGCTACCGCTTAAACTTCCTAACCTGGACGAACAAAGTCAGCGGATGCTTTTGATGCTAGAAACGAATGCCAAACGGGGCGCGGATTTGGTAAAGCAAATTCTATCATTTGCGCGGGGAGCGGAAGGAAAGCGCACGAGCGTGCAACTGAAGCACTTGCTTTTAGATATAGAACAAATTGCCAAACGCACATTTCCCAAAACGATTGAAATTGAATCGGATATCCCCTCAGAATTATGGACGGTTTCTGCCGATGCAACTCAACTGCATCAGGTATTTATGAACCTAGTTGTGAATGGGCGCGATGCCATGCCCCACGGGGGGAGTTTGAGCATTAGCGCCGCTAACGTTCAGATCGATGAAAGCTATGCCAGGATGAACGTTGAAGCTAGAGTAGGTGCATACGTTGCGATCGCAGTCAGCGATACGGGTATTGGCATTGCTCCAGAAATTATCGATCGCATTTTTGACCCGTTTTTCACCACGAAAGAAGTGGGTAAAGGTACGGGATTGGGTTTATCTACGGTACTGGGTATTGTTAAAAGTCACGGCGGTTTTGTAGAAGTATCGAGTAAAGTAGGCGCGGGGAGTCAATTTAAGGTGTACTTACCTGCTAGCGAAGACACCTTAATGCAAACAGCAATCGAGTTAGAATTATTCTCAGGTAATGGGGAATTAATATTAGTGGTGGATGATGAAGCGGCGATTCGCGAGATTACTAAAGCTACTCTAGAAAGTTACAATTATAGAGTTTTGACTGCCAGCGATGGGATTGAAGCGATCGCACAGTACGCCGAACACATGAATGAAATTTCTCTAGTGTTGATGGATATGATGATGCCGACGATGGATGGCGCGATCGCCAGTCGCACCTTAAGAAAAATGAACCCGCAAGTAGAGATTATCGCCATGAGTGGATTGACTTCTACCGATGCGATCGCCAATGCCACAAGCATCGGCATCAAACAGTTTTTACCCAAACCTTTCACCGCCAAGGAATTAATCGCCGCTTTACAGAAGTCGTTTAAAGGGTAATTGGTAATGGGTAATTGCTAATTGCTAATTGCTGATTGCTAATTGCTGATTGCTGATTTCAGAGCCATTTAAAATCTACAATTACCCATTAGCCATTACCCATTAGCCATTAGCCATTAGCCATCAGCCATTAGCCATTACCTATTTAACCGCAAACTGTTGAGTCAATTTGATAATTTTTTTAAACTGGAAGTTTTCGATTAAATCCGTCATAGCATTTACTAAAGCAGTCTGTTCGGGTGGGATTTCCTCAATCAACTCTAAAATAATATCGTCGCAGCATTCAGATGCTGCCTCATATACTTTTGCCAGCCACTCTGGGGGCATTTGAGATAAGAGACGACTATAATCTGTTTCGGCTAAAATTTGGTCTACTTTTTTATCTTGACCTTCTATGCCGTTAGGTTCTGGTTCGCAATCGTATTTAACTTTTAGATATTGTTTAATTTTCTCAAATAAAATCTTTATTTGCAGGGGTTTGCGAATAAAATCATCGCAGCCAACTGCTAAAATTTTTTGTCGCTGTTCCTCAAAAGCACTAGCAGTTAAAGCCAAAATTATCGTTTTGGTAATTGACTCGCGATTGACTCGCTTTTGTTCTTTGGTTCTAATTTGTCTAGTTGCTTCGTAGCCATCCATCGTCGGCATCCGCATATCCATCAAGATTAAATGAGGTTGCCAATTTTCCCAAGCTGACACTGCCTCTTGACCGTTTTCGGCTTCGCACACAGAAAAGCCGATTGATGTTAGTAATTTTACTAACAAAAGACGACTTTCCAAAATATCGTCAACGACTAGGATGCGATATTCTGGTTGGTTGGGTGCTAAACGAATGACTTTTTGCTGTGAGTCAGTTGTTGGAACAAGCGCCATGTCAGCTAAACCGATCTCAATATCAAAGGCGAATAAACTTCCTTTACCTGGGGTACTGCTGACCGTAATATTTCCCCCCATTAATTGTACGTATTTTTGGCTAATTGGTAGACCTAAACCCGTTCCTTGCCCAGATTTTCTGCCAGTTGATGTTTGTCCGAATGGTTCAAATAACAGGTGAATTTCTTCAGGATCAATGCCGGGGCCTGTGTCTTCAACTTCAAAACATAAGCGGTAATTGGTAATTGGTGAATTTGAACTTACATTTTCACCTTTGGGGGCGGGTTGAGTCCCTTTGTCTGTTTTAGTTGTATTGTTATTGGTAAAACCAGCCCCTACAGCGCTCACCTGCTCAGATTTGACGCGCAATGTCACGCCGCCAGTCGAGGTAAATTTGATCGCATTTCCCAGAAGGTTGAGCAAAACTTGACGTAATTTTCCTTCATCAGTTCGCACGTATTGAGGAATGTTAGAGCTATATTCAAAAAGCAGTTGCAAGCCTTTAGAATCAGTTCTAAGCTGCAACATTTTATATAAATTGTCTAGCAGTTGGATTAAGTCAAAGCTGGTTTCATTGAAGGTGGCTCGGCCTGCTTCGATTTTGGATACTTCTAAAATATCGTCGATTAATCCCAGTAAATGTTCGCCTGCGCGATTGATAATAGCTAAGTTTTTCTGATTTTCTAAAGATAGAGATTTATCGCGATTCATGATTTGGCTAAAGCCGAGAATGGCATTGAGCGGGGTTCTCAATTCGTGGCTCATGTTGGCGAGAAATTCGCTTTTAGAACGATTGGCGGTATCGGCGGCTAATACAGCTTGTTGCAAGGCTTGTGATTGCTGTCTGGTTTTGACGAGTAATTCTGCCTGCTGTAAAGCTACTCCTAGTTGATTGCCGACGTGGACGACGACGTTAATTTCTGTTTCTTTCCATTGGCGGGGATGTTGATTTTGATAACTCGCGATTAATCCCCAAAGTTTATCGCCACAAAAGATCGGAACCGTGATGTAGGCTCTGGCTTCAAATTGCTCTAAAAGTTCGAGATAACAAGCAGTGAATCCAGCTTGATAAATATCTGCAACGGCGAGGTAATGAATGCCTTGATTGTAGGCTCCGCCTTGGGTTTCTTGCAAATAAGTATCTTGGAGCAAATTGGTATTAATTAAGTTTTTTACAGCACAGTTTTTGTCTGATATAGCATTATTTAAGAGCGTCCGCTCAGATCGCTGCAACAGCGAAGGCCACTTTTTACTTACCGACTCGGCGACAAACTCACCGCTCCAGTCCCGATTGAATCGATAGAGTAAAACGCGATCGCATTTAATCGCTTGACGTAATTCTTTTGTTGTGGTAGCAAATATCGTTTCGATGTCCAAGGTTTGGCGCATTTTTTCGATGGCGGTGGAAAGCGCTTTTTCCCGTTGCAGGCTTTCTTGCAAAGCTTCTTCTGCGTGCTTGCGAGAGGTGATATCTGTCCAACAACCAATACACTCTACAGGATTGCCAGCCGGATCGCGAATTAAGGTAACGCGATCGCATATCCAGCGGTAAGTTCCGTTTTGGTGTCGAAATCGATATTCGCAGGTGTGTAAGCCTTCTGAAAATAGGTAAGTTGTTAATTCTGCTAAAACGCGCTCCACATCTTCCGGGTGAATCTGGCGGTACCAGAAGCCAGAATCGGCGCTAAATTCCCGCGCCTCGTAGCCCACCAATTGGCTGACATTCTGGCTGATAAAAGTCGCGTTGTAACTTTTATCTGGCTTGCAGCTATAAATCACCGCCGCGCTCGAACTCAAGAGATATTCGATGCGTTCGGTAGCAGAACGCAACTCGGCGGTGCGCTGTTCTACCAGGCGTTCTAAATCCTGGGTGTGTCCGGTGAGAATTTCTTGTGCTTTCTTGCGATCGCTGATATCGTATAACGTCGTCAACAAGGTATGGCGTCCATCGAGGGGCAATTGATGAATCGAAGCCGATACCCAGATCGAACTCTTATCCGCACGAACGATCTGTAGTTCGTAGTCTCGCACGTATCCCTGCTGTTCTAACAGGCGCAACAAGTTCTCTTCGTCGGCGGGATTGGCGTAGAATTCTCGCAGATAGTGACCGAGTATCCCGCCTGCTTCGATCCCGAGTTGCTGGCTCGCGGTTGAGTTGGCGTAGGTTATAACACCATCTTGCCGTTGTGTCAAGAACATCAGCACCGGAGTGGATTCGGCGATCGCTCGCAGCAAGTCCTCGCTCTGGCGCACCGACTCCACAGCCTGGGTATACAGCTCGTACTCGATAAAATCGCCGTGCTGGGTGGTCGTTTGCAAGATCAGTTCCAAGTCTGCCTTGTCTCTGGAAACAGTTTCCAGAATCTGCTGTAAAGTTGCCTGAGCTAGCTGGCGTTGAGCGATTTCTAAGCGCAGTTGCTCGTTGGCGTCGAACAATTGGGCTTCGATCGCATCTCCATGTTCTGCGGTGGTCAACAGCGTCATCTGAAGATCGCTGTTTTCCCGCTCCAAACGAGCATTTTCCAATCGCAGACGCGCGATCTCTGCGAGAAGTTGTTGCCGCTCATCAGTGTTGAAGTCAGTATCCACCATGCTTTAATTATGCAAACTTTAATTGCAAACTCGGCATGAGTCGCTGTAAGTTCCTGAGACTTCGCATCTGCCAAGGAATTTTGCTCGCTCCCAGCAAGGTCAGTTGCACGTGAGGTTTCTGACGCATTTGGATCGCAAACATCGACAGCATACTAATACCGGAACTGTTGAGAAATTGTAATTGCCGCAGATCCAGGGTAAATGCTGAGGTCTGTTCCGCAGTTTTATTCAGCAAATCTATTACAGGCTGGTATTCTTCTATACCGTTTAACCGCAGCATCCCTTGAAAGAAAACGGTTTTACTTTCTGGCTCGTAGTAGATGGTGTATTCGTCGGTTTTGATGTCCACAAATTAATTCCCCCCAGTAATATGGTACGTCTAGAGTCGCACATACCAGATTAATGGGTACAGCGATCGCGCGATCGCACTTGGCCATTTTCACTTTTGCTTTAACACCACCAAGGTAATGTCATCAAACACCGTTTGTTCGCCAATATACCGCCGCAAATCCGCGATCGCTGCTTGTCGAATTTCCCGTGCAGATCGATGACGATTTTGCCGGATGACCTCGTACAATCGCTCTGTACCTTGACACTCCCCCGTCTAAAGAGCAAGGGATTCTTTTCTCTACGAGTCAACTTGTCCTAGCAGGTCTTAACCAACTAAGATAGAGGTTGATTCTCCAAAAGCGTTGCAAGCATCTAGTGCAAAAGTTCCGACATGCCCTGCCGTACTCAATCCCCGACTAAGGATGTTTTTAGCTGCGTTGAGATCTCTGTCTAATTCGCATCCACATTGACAAACGTGAGTGCGAGTTGACAAAGTTTTCTTAACAGTTGCACCGCAGCTAGAGCATTCTTGGGTTGTTCCATGAGGTGCAACGGCAATAGTAAGTTTTCCAAATACTTTGCCGAAGTACTCTAACCACACTCGAAACTGATACCAAGAAGCGTCGTTAATAGACTTAGCAAGGCAATGATTTCGCACCATATTCTTGATTTTCAAGTCTTCGTAGACTACTACATCGTTAGATGTGATTACGCACCTTGCCAACTTCACAGCAAAGTCTTTACGCTGTCTACTTATCTTGAGATGGCACTTTCCCAAAACCTGCCTTGCTTTCGCCCTGTTCTTTGAACCCTTGTCCCGCCTTGAAACAATTCTTTGAGCCGTTTTTAGCCTGTGTTCGCTACGACGTAAGAAGCGAGGATTCTCAACAGTGTTACCAAAAGAATCAACATAGAATTCTTTCAGTCCTACGTCCAGCCCAATGGCTTTCCCAGTTGGCGAAATCGTTTCAGAGCGGTTTACGTCAATACAGAACTGAGCATAATAGCCGTCTGCACGTTTTACCAGTCTTATTCGTTTAATTTGTTTAATCTGGTAAAAGTGCAGATCGCGAGTACCTTTTAGCTTTAGCCTCCCTATTTTCTTTTTGTCGGTAAACGTGATAGATTTTCGGTCTTCTGCTAGTTTCCACGATTGCGTTTTGTACTCAACTGAACGGTTGTTTCTCTGGAATTGTGGAAAACCTTTTTTTCCAGTCACCTTATTTTTACAGTTGTCAAAGAATCGTGCGATTGCTGACCAAGCTCTGTCACCAGAGGCTTGTCTAGACATAGCATTGAGTTCATTGACAAACGGAAACTCATGAGCCAGTAAGCTTGTGTATTTGCTTATGTCGTACTTGTTTGTTCCAGGATTGTCCATCCAGTAGCGGATGGATTTGTTCCGGATAAATTGAACAGTACGAATTGCTTCATCAATCGCAGCGTACTGCTTTGGCTTTCCGTAGGCTTTGAACTCAAAAACCAGCATGATACGACCATTACATGACAACTATATGCTAGCTTTACTAGCGTATAACGTCAATGGTCAAGGCGGTTAAAACCGCACAGCAAAGCTTTTCCACCCCGCAATAAATTGACGGGGCTACCCTTGCTCCCGTACAACTCTGGTGTGTTGCAAGAAGTCTATTAACTATCGCCCAAATAGACACCCAAAGAGCGAGCGGTTTTAACTAAATACCCGTTAGGATCTACACCGCACGGACTTTGGCGCAAAACTTCTTCGATCGGCATTGGCACGACTTGCCCATTTTGCCAAGTAACAATGGAGTTGTATTTTTCTTGCGCCACCATGTCCACAGCAGCTGTGCCAAAAGTTGTCGCCAACAAGCGGTCTAAAGCGGAGGGAAGACCACCTCGTTGGATATGCCCCAAGACGGATGTTCGCACGTCAATTTGATTGTTAGTGCAGTGAATAATTTGATCGGCGATATATTGTCCCATGCCGCAAGTTGGCTTTTGATTGGGTGGGCAAAGGTTTTCGCAATCCTTGGTATCGGTTGCTACTTTAGCGCCT
Source organism: Cyanobacteria bacterium UBA11371 (assembly GCA_003486305.1). Classification (GTDB taxonomy): domain Bacteria; phylum Cyanobacteriota; class Cyanobacteriia; order Cyanobacteriales; family Aerosakkonemataceae; genus Microseira. Next base: position 865 of record DNGJ01000319.1, on the reverse strand, counting down.
TCTGCAACGACAACGATCGCAAAACGGTGTCCCCAGCGATCGCGCAATTCTGCCAAATGGTTGCAAATACCTTGAATCGAATAGGGAATTTCCGGAAGGATAATACAATCTGCACCCCCCGCAATCCCAGCATGAAGCGCCAAATGTCCCGCCGTGCGTCCCATCACTTCTACAATCATCACGCGATCGTGACTGGCGGCGGTATAAATTAAGCGGTTAAGCGCATCAACAACCGTATTTACCGCACTATCAAAACCGACCGACCAAACAGTTTGCGCCACGTCGTTATCAATTGTCTTGGGAATGCCGACAAAATTCCAATTCCCCTGCAAAGCTAACTCGTGAAGAATCATCAAGCTACCATCGCCACCCACCGCAATCAGGGCATCTAATCCTAACTTCTCGTAACTAGCAAGAATTTCGCTCGCGTGCGCTAAGGTATCTCCTTTATTGATACTGCCCAAAATAGTTCCGCCCAGACTCAGCAAAGGATCGATACCGTGCAGATCTAAACCGTGGCAATTCAACAGCATCGTCTTGCCTTCGAGGAGTCCTTGCGTAGCGTAAGGAATGCCGACAACTTCCCAATCATAGGTTAGTGTCGCGTGTCTAACCACAGCACGAATCACGAAGTTGAGTCCAGGACAGTCCCCGCCGCTAGTGAGAATGCCAATCCGTTTTTGCGGTTTCATATGTTTAGGTGAGTGGTGATTGATGATTGGTAATTGCTAATTGGTAATTGCTAATTGCTAATTGCTCATTGCTAATTGCTAATTGCTAATAGGTAATTTTAGATCCATTTAAAACCTAAAACTAACCATTAGCCATTAGCCATTAGCCATTAGCCATTAACCATTAACCATTA
>DNGJ01000556.1 GCA_003486305.1 Cyanobacteria bacterium UBA11371 | reverse complement strand
AATACAGATATTAGCTTGGCTGTTATCATCGATCCAGGGATGTTGAGTATCAAAAACATAGAATTTACTATTGACATTGTAGACACAAGTGAGCTTGCTTTGAGAGGTAATAATGGCTCCAATCGCTTCATCTATTCCAATAAAAATATAAACACAATATCTGTTTTGGATGATATCAGATTCCGAGTGATAGAGGTCAAGGTGGACAACGATGAGGACGTGAGAATAAAAGAAGTAATAGCAACGGATTTTGATGGCAAACAAGTAAATGTTTTTCGTGATGGTAGTGTTAATATAGTTCCCGAACCCTTGACTATCCTTGGCTCTGGTCTGGCTATCGGCTTTGGTACATGGCTCAAAAGAGACTATGCCAAAAGGTGTAAGAAAACTTGATGAGAGAGGCTAGCCGGAACCCTTGAAGATTGGCTGTAACTAAGTGCCATTCGGCTACAGCTATTTTTGCGTTCATGGTTTTAATTTCTTAATCTCAAATAAACGAGTAGGGTAGGTCTTATAAATCAGTTTGCAGATTCATTTTATAATCGTCTCGCCCATCGACTAAGCCACCAAAGGCTAAGAAACAAAACGCCAGAAACCAAAGCGCTCAAGTTCCATTTGACAGAATTTTTTAGCAGAGACAAGCGCAGCGTCTCTCGACTTTTTTCTGCCTCTTTCTTTAGCTTATCCTCGGCTTGGGCAACGAACACAGGAATCTTGCTTTTTGCCTCTTCTAATTGTTGGGGAGTTTTGATATCCGGCGAAGGAGTTGAGTTGAGGCGGACTAAAAGAGCCTCGATATCTTTAGCATCAGTTTCCTGGTTCAAGCTTTCCTTGATTTTTTCAACTTGGGACATCTGTAGGTCGAGTTGAGTATTAATTATCTGTTCGTTGTAAATAGAAATCCGCACGGTGTTATGAATTCCCAAGGGAATCAGCAACAGATATAACAACCCAAGCAGCAAACAAAGCCACGATAAGCACTTCAAAAGAATGATTTCCCAATCTTCATCTTCCCGAAAATCCGCCTCTCCAAAAAACACCAGCGCCAGTCCTAGTAAGGGAACGGGTACGCGCTCAACAAGCGTTCCTAGTGTCTGAAATTCCCAAAATGGGTTCTGCAAGCGCAGCGGGACAAGAGTGGTGATAAAGTCAAATAAGGCTAACACCAATAAACCGTAACCTACCCACCGCAAAATTAAAACAGTTGATTTATTCATAGGAGTTACACTTTCTCCTGCGCGCCAAAATTCAAGGATTCGGAAAGCGTGGATGCCACCACTTGTACCAAGTCACCCACGCCTTTTCTAAAGTTTGATAAGCCTCCTCATGTGAAGAATTTTTTAAAGGAATCGACAAATGCGCCCAAAGACAGCCTGGATTTCGCAGCGGAGTTTGACCGAGGAACCAGGAAACAAAACGGCTGGAAAACACATCGCGGGTATTCCGGTTTTGCCAAAATTGCCTATCTGTAACCGTACTACCGCCGCGAAAGTTGATACAGGCACTCAAATAGGCTCGCTGTTGGTGAACAAACAAGCTATAAAAACCTATCTCTTCCCGCCGACGTAAAACTGATAAAACTTGCTTGGCAGATGAACTAATAGGCGTGTAGCTTTTAATAAAGTTGTTGACATCAGCATTGGGATCGACCAAATAGCGCATCTCAATATCCAGGGTTAGATTTTTCTGGATATAGCGATATTGCCTTCCGGGAACAAAGTTGGAACTTTTGACAGTTTGATGATTCAAGGGTTTGCTTTCTAAAGACTGCCATCCCGCTAAGGGAACGGCTGCTGGGAAAACAAATGAGGATACTTTATTGTCTGGGTAATCGCCGATGGCAGGATACAAAATTGACTTTAAGAGAACCAAGAGGACACCCCCAAACGTTGTAGCCAAGAGCAAAATTCGGAGTAGTTGCCAGCGGTTCATAGGGCTTATACCTCTCCAGATTTCTGTTGTTTCGGCTCATCCCGTAACAGCAGAAAACGACAGAAAAACCCAAAAATAAGTACGGAAATTAGAGAAAATATCAGCGAACCATCTCCGCCATGCCAATAGTTAAATGCTTCGTGATTGGAGAAGGCTGATAAAACAGCTAATAGGACAATCCGCGCTGCATTTATGGCAAATCCCAGCACTGCTGCCACAACTGGTACTAGAATTTTTTCGCCCCATTTCGTAGGAAACATGACTAAAAAAATAAATGCCAGTCCTAATAACTGAACGATCGCAGAGACACCCGAACAGCCATGACCTATCTCTATGATTCCCGTCGGTAGAATCACATTTAAATCTTGACGGTAGACATTAAATCCTAGATACCAAAGCAGAAAAACGCTAAATTTTGCCGTTAAGGAGGTAAAATCGATCAGAGCCAATATCAAGCTAGGTGGTATGACCAAAAAACCAAGGAGGACAATTTCCTGCCAATATTGCTTTAATCCTTTGATACCAGACGCCAGCAAACCCAAACCTAAAGCAGAAACGAATGGTGAGAGGCGGAGAAAAGGGTCATAACTATCGATTCTGGCACTTTTGAGCAGTACCCAAGCGATGAGCAATATGCCCAAAAAGCTAGAGAAAACGCTGCTTTCGAGATATAAAGTTTTATGTTTGTTCCAAATCAGGGAGGATACAGCAATCCAAAACAGGATACTCGTGCCAAACAGGTCAGTGTATTCGATTCTCCAAATCAAACTAATATGAAGGGCAATCAAGCCTGCTGCTATGCCTAACAGCCAGACTTTCAACTCTTTGAGAAGTTTTAGCCTGTGCATTCGGACACCTCTCTGTTTTGCAAATACGCCCTTTATTCAGAGCAGGAGACACGCAAAACACGGTTATAGAAGGGTTAAAATATATACCCTAAAAGCTGTATTTTTACCGAAAAATGGAGATGCACCGTTTGATTGCTTAGATAGACTGCCTAAGCTTATAGCAGATTGCAGACGGATGAGGTACACCGAAGGTTTGTATAGCGGCAGCATTAATGCTGCCGCTATACAAACCAAGCCATAAGGCTTTCGCTCACTCGAAAAGCAATCCGCTGTAACTACGATCAAAATCAAAAAATTAGCTATTTATATTAAACCGGACAGAAGTGTAAAAAGCGATTATTGTAACCTTACTTAAAAAAGTTTTTTGTAGGATTGGGCTTAAACTATAGTGCATGAAACCTTATCAGCAGATCCCTATCATAGAATGCGGCGAACCGCTGGTGCCGATTCCCTTGGAGTTATTCGCGGTAGAGTCTCCCCATCCTTATGCTAAAGTGGGCGCGCCTTATGGAGAGCGATCGCCTTACTATCTCCGCGCAACTGTCCTCAAGAGTCTGATTGCAGCGCAAAACGAGTTACAGCAAAGATATCCCGATTGGCGCATCCAAATTTTTGATGCTTATCGCCCGGTGGAAGTGCAGCAATTTATGGTGGATTATACCTTTAGTGAAACTGCTCAAGCGCAAGGACTCAACCCGGATAACTTAACCGAAGAACAACGGGGCGAGATATTAGAGCAAGTGTATCAAATTTGGGCAATTCCCAGTTTTGATCTTGCCACGCCGCCGCCGCATAGTACTGGTGCTGCGGTGGATGTGACGCTGGTGGATGAAGCGGGAAATGCGGTGGATATGGGGTCGCCAATTGATGAGATGTCTGCGCGATCGCATCCCGATTATTATGCCAATAGTACCAATCAACAATATCATGCCAATCGGCAACTTTTGCAAGATATCATGCTGGCGGCTAATTTTAAACGCCATCCGCACGAATGGTGGCATTTTTCCCAAGGGGATCAATTGTGGGCGCATTTGATGAATCAAGAGCATCCCACTAATCCAATTAAAGCACGTTATGGGCGGGTTGTTTAGTAGGGTAAGTTATCTCGTTTTTGGTTGTTTCTGGATGATTAGGCCGCAGAGACGCAGAGGACGCAGAGCAAGAGAAGAGAGATTTAGAGGGTGATATGATGTCTGTTGATTTGCCCATGATAAAAAAACCTCACCTTTTTGTTGTGTAGGGACACGGCATCTGACGATATCTCGGACAAACAGATAACGTTAATCGTGCCGTGTCCCGGCTGATGATTATGGATAATCGACCGGATATGATATGAATTGCCAAAGTAAATGCTGTGCCTAACGTACCTTACTGTTAATGCAATTGGCATCTAGAACTACAAATCCTTTATCTTCAAAAACCTGGCAAGTTGCCATTACTTTCGTCAGCGCAGGAATTGCGCCTTTTTGTAATTTATCCAGTGCTTCTTTGGCTGCTGGTTGATATTGTTGGACGCGGCGATGATTTGCTAGATACTCTTTCGTTAAACCGCCTGGGTCGAGTAACCAAAAATCTATCTTGTATTGGCGGATAAAGTTTTGCACTTCGGCTAAATTTGGGCTATATTGGGCGCGAATTAAATCCAGAAAGCGTTGGCGAAATTGGCGATAATATCCGACTTGGTAAGGAATTGCATATTCGCTTCCGGCTAAAATTGAACGCTGTGAAAAGGAGGGAATGTAATTTGCTTCTTCTGCTACGGATGCGATTAAACTGTCTTTGGGGGTTTGTTGGAAAAATTCGTATAGTTTGGGTAATTCTCCGGTTCTATAAGCAGTTCTGGGAAATTCTTCCACAAAACTAGGATAGCCGATTAAAGCAATGCTAATGACCAGGGTTGCTACAATTGCAACGATATTTTTACCTCGTGCTAGGGAAGGGGGCGGGTTTTTTAAGGTTAT
>DNGJ01000504.1 GCA_003486305.1 Cyanobacteria bacterium UBA11371 | reverse complement strand
ATGATTGTTTGCCCGAATTGCAACCACCAAAACCCTGACGGAGCGGTTCAGTGCGAAGCTTGTTATACACCGTTACCGGCAACGACCAGTTGCCCTAACTGTGGCACCTCAGTGCAAACAGATGCTAGCTTCTGCGGTCAGTGCGGCTTTGACTTGCGCCCTGGTGGCAGTATCGCAGGCGCAGTAGAGACAGTGGCTGCCGCTACTCCAACAGTCGCGCCGACAGTACAGGTACCCTTGCCAGATTTAGTGGCACCCGATCCTTTGGTTCAACCCGATTCTGTGAGCATGAGTTCTCCATTGCCCGATCCGCAACCACCCAGCACGAATCCACCTGCACCTGCAAGGGTGACGCCGCCGCCGATGGCGCAACAAGAGAGCCAACCCGCACCGTCTATGGCGTCAAACATCCCCACCGTTGCACCGTCTAGCAATGCCATTGGGGGTAAAACTCAATTGCAGCAGCAGACGGCAAAATTGCTGCACGTCCAAACCCAAACCGCGATTGAGTTGCCACAAAATTTATCTATTATCCACATAGGCAAGCCCAACGACCAGATTCCGCCGGACATCGATGTTTCCGGATTTCCCCATTCAGAGATAGTGTCCCGGGTTCATGCCGATATTAGGGTAGAGGGAGATAGTTACTATATCGAAGATGTGGGGAGTGCCAACGGCACTTATATTAACCACACGCCCCTACCAACGGGAAACCGACATCGATTGCGACCGGGCGATCGCATTTCTCTGGGCAAAGGTGACCTAGTAACATTTTTGTTCCAAGTTTCGTAGCTCGATCTAACAGAGCTAGACTAAATAACGAATTTCTTTCCTAAACTTATCTAGAGTTCGCTATTTTGGGGAGGTCGCTGGCTGCCCAAAGTTGCCAAAGTTGACCGAGTATCAAGCCCAGTTATACTTAGTTAAGTAAACTGTACGGTTGGCAAGACCTGAACTTACGCCTGGGGACTGTTGATGCCGACATCAAAAGGTTGAAGCAGGAAGCAGACCCTCTAGAAGTAATTTCTAGTTGAATGGTGAAACTTAGATAAGTTTAGCCATGTTCTGTGGAGCAGCAGTTGACACTGTTAATGTGATTACGCTAAACCTTTTACATCCGCTTCAGTCAATCCCGATTCAAACTTGGTCTTTTGAGGACGAATCGGTGATTCGCATCGGGCGTGCTACAGATAACCAAGTGATTCTGTACAGCGCCGTGGTTTCCCGCCACCACGTAGAACTGCGTCGTCGGGGTTCTACATGGGAAGTCGTTAATTTGGGTGCAAACGGTACTTACCTAGATGGGAAACGCATCAGCGAAGCACCGATCGGCGATGGTGCTTTGATTCGCTTAGCTCGCTCCGGGCCTCAAATCCAAATCCACCTGGGAATGGCAGAGGTGATGGAGGGGCAAAAAATCATCTCTCAGAAGCGATCGCCCGCCGAACCACAGCCTGACAAATCAAGAGACACTTTGGTCAATCCCAGAAGCGACAACCGGGAAGATCCAGCCGGAGCCGATTCCTGAACACCATCGGTCAAGCAAAGCGATGCAACCGGGCGAAGAGCAGGACATCGCCATCAATAACAATTTATTACGCATAATGAAGAATAGCTGCAAAGCAGACCGTATAGCAGCATACAATGCCTCCATCGAAGAATTGTGATGTGGCAATCATCATGCAGCCACCAACGAACCATGCAGCTAAACGGCCCACGCATCTATTCTTTAGATCTAAGGCGTGCAATCGAGCCTGATGTCCTGATTGTCGAGCCTGAGACTCCCGCGATCGAGGTCATGGCTCGGATGAGTCAGGTGAGAAGCAGTTGCTCGGTAACGCGATCGCATCAATTGTCAGAAGTCGAAGCCAGCACATCTTCCCTCCAGAGTCTCAAACGAGCTAGCTGTGCTTTGGTAATGGAAGGAGCGCAATTGGTAGGGATATTTACGGAAAGGGATATTGTGAGGCTGACTGCGCTGGGAATGAATTTAAGGGAATTCACGGTAGCTCAGGTGATGACCCATCCAGTAATTACCCTGACACAATCAAATTCTCAGGATATCTTCACCGCGCTGTCAATATTTCGCCAGTACCGGATTCGCCACCTGCCAATTGTGGACAAGCAGGGTCAGCTCCTGGGTGTGGTAACGCCCGTAAGTATTGCCAGAGGGATGCAACCCGTAAATCTACTGACCCGATTGTGGTACGTGGCGGACGTAATGACCACCGAAGTCGTTCATGCCAAAGCGACGGCGTCGGTGCTGAGTTTAGCCCAGCTAATGGCTCAGCATCGGGTTAGTTGTGTGGTGATTACCCAGGAGAGGGCAGAAGGAGGACCTGGAGGAATCGAGAGCCATATCTCTCGTACACCTTACCCTGAAGCCATCCCCGTAGGGATTGTCACAGAAGGGGATATCGTGGAGTTTCAGGCGCTGGAGCTGAATTTATCCCAGATGCAGGCAGTAGACGTGATGAGTACTCCACCGTTTTGTGTGGGGGCAACAGAATCATTGTGGGTTGCTTACCAAGAAATGCAGCGACGACACGTGCGGCGCTTGGTTGTAACTGGGGATAAGGGAGAATTACTGGGAGTTCTTTCCCAGACGAGCTTGCTGCAAGTGCTTTCCCCAACGGAAATGTATGGAGTTATCGAAGAGTTACAGCAAGCTGTCGAAGAAAGTACAACGGAATTAAGGAAAACCAACGAACTATTGCAGCAGGAGATTATCGAACGCCAGCGAGCCGAGGTAGCGCTGCAAAAAGCCAACAACGAGTTAAAAAGACAGGTCGAGGAACAGACTGCTGAACTGCGAGCAGCTAATGCACTTCTAAAACAGGACATTGCCGAACGCCAGCGGGTAGAAGCGGCTTTGCGGCAATCTGAAGCGCAACTCAGACAACAAACCCAGCAACTAGAGCGAGCGCTGCACGAACTTCAAAATACCCAAGCTCATCTAATTCAGACGGAAAAAATGTCGAGTTTGGGACAGATGGTGGCGGGTGTGGCGCACGAAATCAATAACCCCGTCAGTTTCATCCACGGCAATCTGCCTTATGCAACTGAATATGTCCAAGGTTTGTTGCGCCTTGTACAGCTATATCAGCAGCAATATCCCCACCCAGGCGAGGCAATTCAAATGCAAGCAGAAGCCATCGACCTCAATTTTCTGCTGGACGACTTACCCAAATTGATGGCTTCGATGCATCTGGGGGCAGAGCGTATCCGTCAAATTGTGCTGAGCTTGCGAAGCTTCTCGCGGCTGGATGAAGCGGAAATGAAGCCGGTTGACTTGCACGAGGGAATTGATAGCACTCTGCTAATTTTACAGAACCGATTGCGTCCCCAGGGGGGATCTAGGAAACGAGGAACTCTGGCAGAACATCCCGGTATTTTGGTGATTAAGGAGTACGGCGACTTGCCACGGGTGGACTGTTATGCTGGGCAGCTGAACCAAGTTTTTATGAATATCCTCAGCAATGCCATCGATGCTTTGGAAGAAGATTTTGGGGGTAGGGTGCAGGATACGTCCCTAGAAGATTCCCTAGACTCCTCGCCCCAAATTCGGATTCGCACCGAAGTAATCAACAGCGACTGGGTAGGGATTCGGATTGCAGACAACGGACCGGGAATGACAGAATCGATACGCCAGAAGCTGTTTGACCCGTTTTTTACTACGAAACCTGTGGGGAAAGGGACGGGTTTGGGGTTGTCAATTAGTTACAAGATTGTGGTTGAGAAACACGGCGGTCGATTAAATTGCGTTTCAGTACCGGGACAGGGAACTGAGTTTATTATTGAGATTCCCATTCGCCAAGCCGCGTTAACTTAGTAGCGAGGGTGTGCTACCGGACTCAGTGTGATTCAAAAAACTTTGGAGCTAGTTTATGAATACGCAACAACAAGTTATGCAGCAAAGTGAGTTACTCAATCGGCTGGTGCTGGATCGCGGTACGGCTGAGGAAGTAGGTCGGGTTAACGAACTGTGGCTTTCTGTGCGCGAGCATCAAGTTGTGGGTTTTACTTGTAAGTCTGGTATTCTTGGCAGCAAGAAACGCTCTTTTGCTTGGGCTGAAATTGAATCGATTGGGGCTGATAGTATTATTGTCAACCTTAACCCAGAGGCAAACGATCCGGGGAAACCGGAACCGCCTAGTACTTTGATTGGTCACGAGATCTGGACTGATGTTGGCAATAAGGTTGGTAAGGTAGCGGATTATCTATTCGTGCCCGAAACGGGTGCGGTGGTAAATTATTTATTTGTTTCTAGCGGCTGGCGCGGCAGGTTGGATGGGGTTTATATATTACCAATTTCAGCGATCGCTAGTATCGGTAGCAAGCGCGTCATCGTGGCAGATGCTGCCGTTCAAGAGCCGCAGCTATTTACTCCCGGATTAACTCAAAAAGTCACTCAGGCGGCTGAGTTTATTAAGGAAGATTTCCAGAAAACTAAACTCGATTTGGATTCGCTCAAGCGCGGCGGTCAACAGATTACTGAGCAAGTTAAAGATAAAGCTCAATTTGTCGGTGATAAAGCTAAGGAATTGAGCGAGCAAGTTAAAGGGCAAGCTCAAGTGGCTGCGGAAAAAGCTAAGGAACTGAGCGAGCAAGTTAAAGATCAAGCTCAAGTGGCTGCGGAAAAAGCTAAAGAACTGAGCTATCAAGTTAAAGATCAAGCTCAATCGGTAACAGAAAAAGCGAAGGAAAAATTGTCGGAAATTAAACCAAAACGTCAAGATGGTGCTGTGGATGGTGAGGCAGAGAAAACTATCGATGTTTCTGTTTCATTGGATGTGGAGGAGAAATCAAAGCCTTGAAATCAGCTTTGAAATAAATTTCAAGCTTAAAGCTTAAACCCGTTAAAACGGGTTGTAATGTTCGGATCGGGCGATCGCTCGCTTCAAATTTGTTGCTGTAATTGTTGCGATCGCTAATATTACTCCTTTGTTTTGAACCGCAAAGACGCAAAGAACGCGAAGGAAGAAGGAAGAAGTAGATTGTCCTGCGCTAATGGTGAGGATAGAGCGATCGCGCGCCTACCGCTGCAAGTGCGCGATCGCGTAGCTAGCCCTTGGCATATCGCTCCTCCATCACTT
>DNGJ01000503.1 GCA_003486305.1 Cyanobacteria bacterium UBA11371 | reverse complement strand
TTGCAATTCGGGCAAACAATCATTTTTTTTCCTGCCTGGAGAACAACGGTATACCGCTTGGGCGTTGGAAGGAAAGGCAGGGCAGGGTTTGTGCCTCTCCATAATTAATTAAATTGGGTACTGGTCTTTTTGGTTTAGGAACCAGCAAACCTGGCTCGGATTTCACAGGTATTGTGCCCTCGAAACGATCCTAGAGGAATTCGGGTCAAATCGGAGCTAATCAAATTCACATCTTTTGATCGCAGGCAATTTTGTCAGCCCACGAATTTCAGTTCTTGACCTGCTGACTCATCAAGTAGCCACCACAGCTCTCCTACGGGTTGAATTAGCCGACTTGGGTAGGCAATCTCATCACCTTGTGGGGCAAATATCTGGGCTAAAGCAGGTCGCTTGTTAGCACCAGCTACCACAAAGATGACGCAGCGAGCCGTGTTAATCAGCGGTGCGGTAAAAGTTAAACGGGGCTGACCGTCTTTATTGCCGACGGTAATCAAGCGATCGCTTACTAAGAGTGCCTCTGTATGGGGAAATAACGAAGCTGTATGTCCATCATCTCCCATTCCCAACAAAATAATATCCAATGCCGGAAACTCCCCTGGTGGGGTTTTGAAGAACTCTCTTAACTCGGCTTCATGTTTGGACGCATCAACAGCCGGGTCTCCTGCAAGAGTAGGCATGGGATGAATATTAGCTGCTGGGATATTCACTTTGTCTAACCAAGCGCGACGAGCCATCCCTTGATTGCTATCGGGATGATCGGGCGCTACGTAGCGTTCGTCACCCCAAAAAACGTGAATTTTTTGCCAAGGTAGGTCAACATTTGCGATCGCTTCGTACAATGGCTTCGGCGTACTACCACCAGACAGGGCGATCGTACACTGACCGCGATCCGAGATAGATGACTGCATTTGAGCCACGACAAGTTCGAGCGCGCGCTCGATCAAGCCTGCCATAGTGGGTAAAACTTCGACGTGCTTGCCCATTACTGTTGTCCCAAAAAGCTGATGTTATCCGCGCCAAGCTTATCTTAGGCCAAGAGAACCCACTCTGCGATCGCCATTACAATTGCTTCAACAAGAGTTATCTCTTGAGCCACCCGCGATCCTGTGGATGTCAAGATGCTGGTACGATCTAAAAAATTATCGCCTTTATACCCTTGCTGCACTTGATCCCACGCGAGTTAGATCGATCTCATCTAAGCTTAGAGTCTCGTGAATGTTCAACGGATAGTTTAAATTAAATGTTTAGGCAAAACTTCGGGATCATTTGTCAAGCGACTTCTTAACCCAAAATGGTAGATCCGAGAAACGACCTCACCAAACAGGCTCGAACGGGTAGCATAACCGCGATTATCCAACTTCTCAATGAAGACCTGGCTTCGATTGGTGTCAGAGCCAGAGCCGTGCGCGATTGTGACCTGTTGCAACTTCTCTGCGAGGCTGAAACGGTCGAGCAGCTAGAACAATCCACTTTGGTGGAGCGAATCCGGCAGATTTTGGAGTTTATTGGGCCGCGCGATATCCGTCGCGTCAAAATTAACAGTCGCCTTGTCCGAGAACAGCAGTTACTCTGGTTGCAAGAAATTAACCGCGAAAGAGAAAATCAGCTGCTTTGGTTTGAAGAAATTAAATTGGCAAGGCGCAATCCAAATTTTCAGAATTTGATGGGTCTGGTAGCCGAGCTAAGGGAGCGTCAAACCGGGTCGATCAAGCAACCCCTACCCAAACCTTCTCCCTCCCCCATTGTACGGCATAGACGCCAATTGAGGCGAGGCATGATGGCTGGGGTCGTCATGAGCTTATCGCTGCTGCTGGTGGGCTGGGGTTTCTATAAGTGGTTTGGCCCAAAACAGGCAGATTCAACCCCCGTCAGTGCCAATGGTTTCATCGATGCCTCTCTCCAAACAAGCCAAGCCGACGTCCCAGATGACCCCTTTGCTGCTGCCGTGCGAATGGCTGAGCAAGCTTCCACAGATGGCAGAACCGCCCAAACCCCAGCTCAATGGTTAGAGATAGCAACTCGTTGGCAAAAGGCTTCAGATCTGATGGCTCAGGTGCCTTTCGAGGATAAGCGCTACCAGACTGCTCAAAACCGTAAGGTACTGTATCGCAAAAATAGCGAAGCAGCTCTGCAAGAATTAGCAAGAAGGCGTTCCCAGCTTTAAAATTTTCCAACTAAATGTCGGCAGGGGTCTCCCGTTATACCCCCTGGCTACGGGGAGGGAAATGCCGACCAGTAAAAAACCCTCGCGTAGCGAATCCTTATTCTGGGGTTGCCTGTTGCTCAACATACCTTTTAAGTTGTTCAACGGTTACCCCGCCGCAACTAGCAACTTGCATAAGAACCTGTCTGTGAAAACAGGCTTCCTGTAAATCTTGTCTAGATAGTCACCGAACTCTTTACGAATCAGGCGACTAGAAACGGTCTTGAGATTGGCAATAAACTTGCTCAGTTCAATCTGAGGATGATAGCTTTCCCAGTAGATGTACATGGTCAGAGGTTAGATTGGTTACGAATGACACGCTGTCAGATTGACAGATGCAGTCTTGTTTCTGAGCCGATTGGAGAAATTCCAGACAAAGTTGATTACTACACTCAACAGTCTGCACTCAAAGAGACAAAGCAACTGTTTCCGGACTATAAGAACATCTGGGCAGAGTCGCAACAGGTCAATTTACAACGGTTAAACAAGGCGTGGGAACGCTGGTTGTTTCCAGATAAATCAGGCAAACGAAGGGGACGACCTCGGTTTAAGAAGACCGGGGAATTACGATCTTTTGTCTATCCGCGAGTGAACTGCCCAAAAGCTGGAGCTACTCTCAACAATGGAGTGCTAAAGCTATCAAAGATAGGAGAGATGCCTGTCATCATGCATCGCCCTATCCCTGAAGGATTCACCCTAAAAACTTGCACCATTGTTCACAAGGCTGATGGTTGGTACTGCTGTCTTTCGATGCAGGATGAAACGGTACCCGAACCCATGCCATTAGATGAGGTAAAAGCGGCTGTTGGCGTTGATGTTGGCTTAAAAGAGTTCCTAATAACATCAGACGGTAAGGCGGTTCCAATTCAACAAACCTATCGGAAAACCCAGTCTCATTTAGCCCGACAGCAATGCAAGTTAGCCCGGAAACAAAAAGGCTCCTCGCCAGCCGAAAAGCAGAAAAACTTCATCGCTAGAATCCATCAACGCATTGGTCGAATTCGAGAGAACTTCCACTACAAAACAGCTCATAAATTGGTCAAACAATACGACTTGGTTGCAGTGGAAGACTTGAACATCAGGGGGCTTGCTCGTACAAGGTTGAGCAAATCAATCTTAGATGCAGCTTGGGGACGATTCATTACCATCTTGGAGGCAGTGGCGGTCAAACGCGGCGTCCGAGTGGTCAAGGTGAACCCTCATGGCACATCTGTTGACTGCTCGGGCTGTGGAGCAAAAGTCCCGAAAACTCTGTCTATTCGCCTGCACGAGTGCCACAAATGCGGGTTGCAGATGGACAGGGACGAGAATGCCGCTTTGAACATCTTGGACAGAGCATTAAACGAGGTGGGACTCCGGAAAGTCTGTGCGTGGAGGCTTAGTCGATGGACAGCCTGTGAAGCGTGAAGCTTTTTCAGACTGGGACAGCGTACAGCTATCTCTATTTTGATTGAGAAGCCCCCGTTAACCCAAAGGGTTAACGGGGGAGAACGTCACAGCATTCAAATTCAAGGTTGAGCGCGAGGCAACGGATCGACGAACAAGGTTGGCTGGCGCGATTTGTGTAATTGCCCCTAGAAGTGAAGCTCGGTGACAAATTGACGCTTCAAAAGAAAAAAATTATAAAAGCAGCCAATCGTAGAGAAATCACGGATGTAGAGCCGTTTTGAAAAGGATAATCTAGTGCAAAAGCCAGGTCGGCTCTGGTCAAGTGGCGACCCTTGCAATTAAATTCAGCTTCCTGCCTGCTAAAAATCCACCCTCCTGCATCGATAGGATGTAGCTGGCACGACCAAAACAAGCTTCGCCGGTGGCTGAGTGGAGACATTTAAACATAATCAAAGGGCTTTACAGGTCATGGTAAATTCGCGGCAGAAAACAAAGTTAGCGACACGTAAAAAGGGTCGCGCGCTCGATCTGGCAGAAACGATTGAGTCGTTCGCTTCGCTTCAGAATACGTGCTTTGAACCCGTTCTGAAGCCGGAATATGTCTACCGACTTATGCAGCAGGAAAGCGATTATTTCGATTTAGGGCAAAAAATTATCCAGAAAATGCTCAATAGCCCCGATCCGGAAACGGTTATGTTAGAACTACCCGGTGCTTTGGCTGACGGTTTTGGGGCAGACTATTGTCTAATTGCGGCGATCGCTAGCGATACAGCCACGCTGGATACGGCATATTGGTATTCGGGCAATCCCGTCGCAACGCCACAGCAACGCTTAAATCCCGCTCTGGAAAATTTAGTCAAAGCAACGATCCTGGCAGGGAAAAATCCCTTGGCGATCCCTGACACAGACGCTGTTGAAATTGATCAATCATCGCTAAGTAAGCTCGAAGACAAGCCTTTTGGTGCTGTTTTGGGGACAACAACCCAATTTCAAGGTCAGGTTAATGGGGTAATCCTGTTGATGCGATCGCGCCTTTCTCGTGCGGTCGGCATATCGCGTCCCCACAATTGGACTCAAAAGGAAAAAGAACAACTACTAGCCTTGTCAGACTCAATAGCAATGGTCATTTCCCAAGCTCAACTTCACAGGCAAGTTCGTACTGCACTCAAGCACCAAAGTCTGCTCAACAACCTGACGATGGCTATCCGTAGTTCTACGGATCTGGATCGGATTCTCAAGTTGGCGATTGATGGCACAGCCCGCACCCTTGAGGTGGAGCGGGGTCTAATCTTGCTACTAAAGTATACAGACCCCCAGTTGAAAAGTCATTCCAAGGGTCCGCTTCCCAGGGCAAAAGTCACAGTTGCTTGTGAATCGTCTGCTTTTGAGCAATCACAGGATAATCAAAATGTTGGGACTTTTTTAAACCAATCGTTTTGGTTATCCGAATGCGTTCTATGCCAGCAAACTTTCAACAACTCGCCCGCGCTAACTGTTATTGCTGATAAGGCAGATTTTAAGCACGATCTGACGGCTGGCATTGCCCCCATTTTCGCTCAAAATGTTATGCCATCCCTGCTGCTGGTGCCGTTGGAAAGTAAAGACACCGTGCTGGGGTTCTTGGTGCTACAGCAACGTCAGCCCCGTGCCTGGTTAAAAGATGAATTAGAGCTAGCCGAATTAGTCAGCGCCCAGCTGAGTATCGCTATCGTTGAGTCGCAAATGCAGCGGCAAATTTTAGCCCTGGTAGAAGAACGCACGACACACCTCAAATCGAGTCTAGCAGTCCAGGCTAAGTGGTACGAAAAAACCCGCCAACAGCTCGAACAGCAGCGGCAATTAAACCAGCTCAAGGATGAATTCATCGACACGGTGAGCCACGAGTTGAAAACACCGCTGACCAAGATGAGAATGGCGATCCAGAATTTACGTCGTCCTGCACTGGCTCCAGATAAACAAGCTCAGTATCTGGATATTTTAGAACAGCAGTGCAATCAGGAAATTAATTTGATCCAAGACTTGCTGGCGCTTCAGCAATTGGAGTCTAAGAAAGTCCGGCTTCACGTGCAAAGGGTAGACCTTAAGTATTTGATCGGGGATCTAGCCCAATCTTTTGACGCAACTTGGGCCCAGAAGGGGTTAACCTTGGCTGTGGAGGAACCTGCGCGATCGCTGATGCTTCAGACCGATCTAGACAGTCTTAGCCGCATCCTCCAAGAACTGTTGACCAATGCTGGCAAGTATTCCGATCCAGACACTACGGTCAATCTCAAGGTCGCTTGCCCGGTTGATGGACAAACTCCTCAAATTGTTGTATCCGTCTCTAATATTGGGGCGGGCATCTCACAACATGAGCAAGCTCACATTTTTGATAAGTTTCGTCGCGGTCGGGGCGTTACAGAACAAGCGATCGCTGGCACTGGTTTAGGGCTAGCTCTGGTTAAAAGTCTAGTACAGCATTTAAATGGTACCATTGCGGTTTCCAGTTACCCGTCCCAGCAATATCAGGATGCTTGGGAAACTTGCTTTACCCTCAGCCTGCCTCAGATGTAATAGTATGAATTGTCTGTAATTATTTCATCGGTTGTGACAGAAAAAAAATAAAAGCCCACAGAGCAAAAATCTTTTAAGTGGGGTTGGGGCAACTCAGTCTCTTGAGATGTCTTATAATAGGACGCTGGCGGCAATCCACTCTTTAATCGGAGCAACAGATTAAGGCTTGCTTATGAGTCGAACTTGTTTATATCAAAAGACGCTTGAAACATCAGCCAAAATCTGAAACATAGGTTTTTGTGCCAGCAAGCGGGCAGAAGCCTGGAAGTTTAACCAAGATGCTTGCTCCAGACGGTACGTCGGCGTCATAATTAGTTTGCTAGTTTTGGCTCGCTCAGAGTCTATGAGGCAATAATCTCCCGACATCGATGGCGCGAGATTGTCAAATACTACTATTGGGAGTAGTGCTGGTGCATAACCTTAAATGACCAATCGGATGCTCAAATCTGCTGCGACGCCTAAGCCACTCCGTTGGCAAAGGTCTAAATATTCACTGCTAGCACGTCAGATAGATATTTTTGGGGCGGCAGCAACTTTAGCGTTCTATTTGTGGTGGGATGCGACATTTCCCAATGATTCTGCACAGCATAAGCGCAGTCGGGCAAGGTGGTTAGTTAATACCCTGTTAGATTTAGGGCCGACTTTTATTAAAATTGGTCAGGCACTGTCTACTCGCGCCGATCTATTACCTTTGGAGTACGTGCAAGCATTGGGGCAATTGCAGGATCGGGTGCCTGAATTTAGTACAGCCCTAGCGATCGCTCTGATTGAATCTGAACTGGGCAAGTCTATTCATGTTTTATATCGAGATTTCGATCCAATTCCCCTCGCTGCTGCCAGCTTAGGGCAGGTTCATAAAGCAAGGCTGCATACAGGGGAAGATGTAGTCGTAAAAGTACAGCGTCCGGGATTAGAAAAGTTATTTAACTTAGATTTTAAAATTTTGCTGAGATTGGTGCGTTTTTGTCAGAGGTATTTGCCTTGGACAAAAAAGTACGATTTAGAAGCTATTTATGATGAATTTTTTAGTATTTTATATCAAGAAATAGACTATATACAAGAAGGAAAAAATGCCGAGCGCTTCCGCTATAATTTTAGCAACCATAGTCGCATTATTATCCCACAAGTATATTGGCAATACACCACTACAAAAGTTCTGACAATGGAATATGTACCTGGAATTAAAATTGACGACTGCCAAACCTTGCAAACCTGTGGCTTAGATTTAAAAAAGATTGCTCAGCTTGGTATTTGTGCATATTTAAAGCAATTATTACAGGATGGATTCTTTCATACAGACCCCCATCCAGGAAATATGGCAGTGACTCAAGAAGGCAGCCTAATCTTTTATGATTTCGGCATGATGGCTGAGGTCAATTCCCTGTCTAAAGAGCAGATGGTTAAAACTTTTTTTGCCGTATTAAGGAAGGATACCAATCTGGTCGTAGATACTTTAATCGATATGGGTTTAATTGAGCCAGTCGCAGATATGACCCCGGTGCGACGGCTAATAACATTTCTTTTAGATAAGTTTACCGAAAAGCCCGTCGATATTAATGCTTTTGGTGAAATCAAGAATGAACTCTATGCCATGTTCGAGCAGCAACCCTTTCGCTTACCAGCACAAATGACATTCATTTTAAAGTCATTGACTACCCTCGATGGTATTGCTCGTACTTTAGACCCAGAATACAATCTGGTAGTAGCCGCTCAACCTTTTGTGAAAAGCATTACTGTCTCTGGAGGACAGGGAAATGCAGTTAGGGAACTAGCCAAACAAGCAAGAGATTTTATCAAGTATAAGTTGCAGCAGCCCTCTGCTGCTGAAGTTTTAATCCGACGCTTAGAAGAACGCATAGAACGGGGTGAACTGCAAGTGCGGGTGCGAGCGATGGAGAGCGATCGCGCTCTCAAACGCATTCATCTAACGCTTAAAAGCCTGGTGTATGCTTGTTTGAGTGGATTTACCTTTTTAGCAGGTGCAGTACTGCTGATAGGACCGTATAGTAGCTGGGCGATCCCTGCTTTTATCTTATCAGGGTTATGGTTGTTAATTTGGCTCCGCTCTTTTATCGATTTAGCTATTAAGGAAAAAGTTGATAAGTTGACTGAACAATAAAGTTTGCTGTGTTAAACGGAAGTTATATCATGTCCGAGCGATCGCATATGATAAGGGAGTAGTAACGCACTTCTTGGCAATGCCAACAAGAATAACTCTGGCAAATCACCTGAGTGTAGAAGAGCTAGAACAAAGTTACCGTAGGGCAAAAGATGGGATAGAAAGTCGCCAGTTCCACGTCCTATGGTTACTAGCACAAGGGAAAAAAACTTCCGACGTCAGCTCGATCGCAGGTTATAGTCGCAACTGGATCTACCGTATAGTCAAACGGTACAACAGTTGTGGAGTACAAGCGGTAGGAGATCGGCGACAAGACAACTATGGAACTAACAGTATATTGGATGATGTAGAACAAGCCGAACTGTGGCAAGTATTACAAGAAGCGGCTCCTGATGGGGGGCTGTGGAATGGAAGAAAAGTAGCAGATTGGCTGAGCGCTCGCAAAGGGGAACCAGTACATCGACAACGAGGTTGGGAAATCTTGAAGCAAATGACCTTCAGACTGCGAGTACCCCGTCCCCAGCACACCAAAGCCAACCCAGAAGAACAAGATGTCTGGAAAAAAACTAACTAGCACGCTTGAACAAATACAGGCGGACTATCCAGATGCGACCCCAGAACTATGGTGTGAGGATGAACATCGAGTTGGACTCAAACCAATTCTCTGCCCAGGTGTATGTCCCTGAAGGCGAAAATCCAATTGCACTTGTGTTTTGGCGTTATCAATGGCTATGGTTGTATGCCTTTGTTCATCCGCAATCAGGTCAAACATATTGGTGGATTTTACCCTACGTCAATATTGAGCTGTTTAATGCAGTTTTAGCAGATTTTGCCACAGAATTTGGCATTGGTAAACACTTTCCGATTGCTATTGGTACTCGAGCGGGCAGGATAACATCTAAGCCAAAAAGTGGTTATTCCAGAAGGGATTCATCTGTTGCCTTTACCATCGCATTCTCCTGAACTCCAACCGGCAGAACGATTATGGACGCTTACCGATCAGCCCCTAGCTAACCGCACATTTTCCCATCTTGATCAACTCGAGGAAGTTCTGTTTTTAAGTTGTAAAAGCTTAATCAATCAACAGCTGATTCAAGGGCTAACTAATTTTCATTGGTGGACTCACATTCCTGTATAACCATACCAAATCCGCGCACCACTTCCCCCCTTATTTTTGTAGGCTGGGGAATGCCGCAGAAAGTACGAGGGTAATAAAAAAGCAATTTTAAGCGTGTTGACAGACTTTTTGTGAGCAAATCTCTAGATCTGATTGACGCGCTCATTTAGCTGAAAAAAATAGAGAGTGCGAGCGGGGCTTAAGTGCCAGAAAATTGTTCGCGGTGTAAAACACGCGAACAATTTTCCGACCGTTAACCTAAATGTTTCAGCTCTTCTTGGTAGCGCTGAGGTCAAACTTATAACCCACATTCTTTCCCT
>DNGJ01000143.1 GCA_003486305.1 Cyanobacteria bacterium UBA11371 | reverse complement strand
ATGATAAAAAACGTCACCGGCTTAAGCAAGGGCAGAGTAATATTAAAAAACCGATCCAATCCATTTGCCCCATCAATTTTAGCAGCTTCATAAAGACTTTCCGGAATATCTTGCAGCGCCGCCAGATAAATCACCATAAAAAAAGGAGCCGTTGACCAAATATTCATAATCATAATCGATTTCAACGCCACCGCCGGATCGCCCAACCAATTATAAGTTGGCAATCCCAAAAAAGCCAGTAAATTATTAAGTAACCCATTCGAGTTATAAATCCACATAAAGATTAAAGTTAAAACAGCCGAAGAAGTGACAGTCGGCAGAAAAAAGATAATCCGAAAAAAGTTTTTGCCCTTGATTTTAGAATTGAGTATCAGCGCTAAAACTAAAGCCAGAGTTGTTTGAATCGGCACCACAATGATTACATACTCAGCCGTATTCTTCAGCGCAATCCAAACTCGCTCATCCCCAGCTACCCGCAGGAAATTTCTGAAGCCAATAAATCGATAACTTAACTCGCCTAAAATCCGCACTCGATTAAACGAAAGAAAGATAGCATAGACAATCGGTAAAATGGTAAAGATTGTCATCACAATTATTGTCGGAGCCATGAAAGAGTATCCTGTCATGGCTTCTTGGATCTTTTTATCGCGAGATTTTAGCAGCATGGTGATTAATTCGCAGCTTGGATTTCTTTGTTAGCGGTAGTTTGTGCTTTGAGCATGGCATCTTTTAAAGATTGCTCGCCAATTAAAGCACTAATAAACTGATTGTTGAAATGGGTTAAAATTGTCGGTAAGTTTTCCCCGGCTTGCCAAATTGTTGCATAAGCAGCACCCGTAACAAAAGGAGCATAAAGCGGATTATTAGCATAGCCTAAATCCGCCAAAACAGATTTACGACTCGGTAGCACCAATCCTTCCCGCGCCCAAGCTTTCATTCCCTCTTTACCAGTTAAATAAGAAATCAATTCCCAAGCGGCTTGTTTATGCTTGGCTTTCTTATTCATAACGTAAGCGACTGTATATGCCATCGTTCCTTTTTTACCATTAATTTTAGGCACTTCAGCGGTAGCGAATTCAGTTTTGGGGAATGTTTCTTTTAAATAGGGAATTGCCCAACTACCTTCGATGACCATTGCTGCTTGTCCTCGCCCAAACATTTCGCTACCATTACTTGCACCCACATCGGAAGGTTGGGCGGCAGTTCTCTCTTGTCGATATTGATTTATAATTAATTCCAGACCTTTTAAACTTCTGGGACTTGCGAAGGTGGCATATCCCTTTTTGTCGATTAATTGACCGCCAAAGGCTTTCGTTATAAAATAGAGGCGCGACAGTTCTGGAGCAATTCCAAATCCGTATTGTTCTGGTCTGCGATCGCTATTTCTATCAACCGTTAATTTTCGCGAATAATCTAATAGGTCGTTCCAGGTTTTGGGAGGTTCATCTAATAATTTTGTGTTATAAAATAGCGCCAAAGTTGAAAAGTCTTTCGGCAATCCGTAAGTTTTCCCATTCAGCCGGAAAGCCTTGAGCATTGCCGGAATAAAATCACCTAAATCGAAGGATTTTGTGATATAATTATCCAGCGGTTCCAGCACCTCGTTTTTCATCAGTAAAGGCGCTTCAAACGCATCTAAATAAAACACATCGGGCGCAGCGTCGCCAATTAATCGAGTTTTGATAACATCCATATATTGGTCGTTAATAACCTCGTGCTTGACCTTAATATTTGGATGTTGCGTTTCAAATTTTTTGATTACCCGTCGCAGGAGTTGCTGTTCGTTGGGATTGCTTTGCCATCCACTCAAAGTCACTGTAATGCCTTGTTCTACGCGCGCAGAACAACTGGTTAGGGTTATAATAACCAGCAGTAATAATACCCATTTAAACCCTATTTTCTGTGTCATTCCTTCTCCTCGATCTTAGAAACCGGGTTTCTGCGTAAATCTCTAGTTGCAAAGCGACAATTTTTTATAGAAACCCGGTTTCTTTGCGCCAATCAGCAGATGCACCCTTTGGAAACATTGAATTTTATTAAAAATTGCTTGACAATAGGAAATGTTTAGCCACTAATTTATAATCATCTATTATACGTTCATAATGAACATTTTACCGCTTTTTCGTTTCCATAAAATGATTTCGCTCTTGTCATCAATATTTGACAGTTATAAGAATTTGTTACATAACTTGAGTAAGTATTTGCTCCTAGTTTGTTTGGGGATTTGTCTGCTGAGTGCGGCAGGATGTCAGTCGCAGTTGGCGCGTAATGATGAGGCTGGTGTGATGCGGCTAACGCTGTGGCAAGGAGTGAATCCGCCGCCGAATCGGGATGTGTTGCAGGGATTGGTAGATAAGTTCAATCAAACTCATCGAGATATTCAAGTTGAGTCGCTGTATGTGGGGCAGGCGGATCAGCAAATGCCGAAAATTTTGGCATCGGTGGTGGGAAATGCGCCGCCGGATATGTTGTGGTATAACCCAACGATTGCGGGTCAGTTGGTAGAATTGGGGGCGATTCGTTCTTTAGATGATTTGTTGGCAGCATCGCCGGTAAAAAAGGAGATTAACCCAGCATTATTTGAAACGATGCAATTGGGAAATCAAATTTGGTCGGTTCCGTTTGCAACTAATAATGTGGGGATTTTTTATCGTCCGAGTTTGTTTAAAGAGGCGGGAATTACTCAGTTACCTAAAACTTGGTCGGAATTTAGGCAAGTTGCGCGCCAGTTGACTCGCGATACAAATGGCGATGGACGTATCGATCGATATGGGATGTTGTTGCCTTTAGGAAAGGGCGAGTGGACGGTGTTTACTTGGTTGCCTTTTATGTGGAGTGGGGGCGGCGGGCTTCAGCAAGAGGGGGGATCTAAGGGAGTAAATATAGTTAATGAGGGAGCGATCGCATCCCTACAATTTTGGCGCAATCTCATCGATGATGGTTCGGCAATTTTATCTTTACCCGAAAGAGGTTACGAACTCGATGGCTTTTTAGCGGGTAAAGTTGCAATGCAAATCACTGGCCCTTGGACTCTGGGACAGTTACAATCTTCTCAAGTCGATTATGGCGTTTTTCCGATTCCCGCTCAAGCGCGATCTGCTACTTCTTTGGGAGGGGAGAATTTATTCATTTTCAAAACAACGCCGGAAAGGGAAAAAGCAGCGTTTAAGTTTGCCGAATACGTTTTAAGTCAAGAATTCCAAACCGAATGGGCGTTGAAAACTGGTTATTTGCCGGTGAATGTTAAAGCTAGCCAAAGTAAGGCTTATCAGGAATTTGCTAATAAAACACCAGCGGTGAAGGTGTTTTTGTCACAGGCGAAGAATGCGCGATCGCGTCCCATTTTCCCTGGTTATAATCGCATTAGCGAAAACTTGGGCAGGGCAATTGAAGCGGTGTTGTTGGGTAAAAGTTCGCCCGCCGAGGCACTCAAAGCATCGCAGAAACGGTTAGACTTGATATTTCAGTAATTATAGGCGATCGCTCTCTTCCCTATCGCTCAAATCTCACGCAAATCATTTCTCCCATTCTGCTGAGAATCCACCACCCAATTGCGCGTCCCAAGTGTCGCCCTACCTTCTTTTTTACACTCCCTAAAAGCCGCTTGCAATAAATGTTTCATCTGTATCGCTTCACCCGCTGCGGAAGCCAAAAATGCCCCATTCAATGCAATATTGCGAATATTCGCCCCCGTTACAGCCAAGTTGGCTAACTTCTTGAAATCCAATCCTTCTGTTGGTGCTTTCTTGGGAAAAACTCTCTGCCACATTTCCAATCTTTGTGCAGTATCCGGAAAAGGAAACTCGACGACAAAACGCAACCTTCTTTCAAACGCACTATCTATCGCTTCTTTAAAATTAGTCGTTAAAATAGACAGTCCATGATACGCTTCCATCCGTTGCAGTAAATAGCTAACTTCTAAATTCGCATATCTATCTCGACTATCTTTTACTTCGGAACGCTTACCAAACAAAGAATCTGCTTCGTCAAATAACAATACAACTGAAGATTCTTCGGCGGCTGCAAATATTTGGGCTAAATTCTTTTCACTTTCACCAATATACTTACTTACTACTGCACTTAAATCGATTCG
>DNGJ01000478.1:23662-34453 GCA_003486305.1 Cyanobacteria bacterium UBA11371 | reverse complement strand
TGATATTTCCCCAACACTTCCCCCACCACCCGGGCGCATTTCCTATAAGGGCGGTCTGATGTTAAACCTAATTCGTGCATCGCGTAAAGTATGCGTCGATGCACTGGTTTTAGACCATCCCTAGCATCTGGTAGCGCCCGTCCTACGATTACGCTCATCGCGTACTCTAAGTAAGACCGGGACATTTCATTCCCCAAATCTGTGGGGATAATCCGCTCTTGGGAAGTGGTCATACTGTGAAAAACTCCAAAATCGCGAGATTTAAGCCGCTAAAATTCAAGATGATGCTAATTTTGCGACTTTGACTTCTTAGAAATTCCAAATATCATTAAAATTCTATCACATTTGGGCATTGGTCATGGGTAATCGGTAATCGGTAATCGCTACAATGAGCAATTAGCAATTAGCCATTAGCTATGGTGCCTATTATTTACTCGGATGAATTTCTATATCACGATACAGGTCGTTTTCACCCAGAACGACCGGAACGTCTGACGGCTATTGTAGAAGCATTAAAAACCGTGCCTTGGGCGGAAAAATTATCCTGGGAGTTACCAACGCCTGTGGAGTCGAGATCTCCCCTACCCCTGGTGGAAAAAATTCACTCGCCCAACTACGTGGAACTGGTGCGTGCGATCGCTTCTTCTGGCGGCGGATTCTTGGATGGGGATACCCCTGTTTCTGCGCGCAGTTACGCGATCGCTTTGTTGGCAGTCAGCGCCTGGTTAGATGGTATCGATCGCGTTGTCAGTACTGGTAATCCCGCGTTTGTACTGGCGCGCCCGCCCGGACATCATGCAGAAAGTGTCCGAGGGATGGGGTTTTGTTTGTTTTCTAATGCAGCGATCGCAGCTTACTACGCCCTAGAACAACCAGGCATCTCCCGCGTTGCCATCTTAGACTGGGACGTGCATCACGGCAACGGCACTCAAGATATCGTGGAAAATCATCCCCAAATTGCCTATTGTTCCCTGCACCAGTCTCCTTGCTATCCGGGTACCGGCGCCGCCCAGGAACGAGGCGCGCACGATAACGTGTTAAATATTCCGATCAAACCGGGCAGCGCCGTTTCAGAGTATCAACAGGCGTTTGAATCGCAAATAATCCCGTTTTTAGGCAAATTTCCCCCAGATTTGTTAATTGTCAGCGCCGGGTACGACGCCAACGCCGCCGATCCCCTAGCAAGTATCAACCTGCAACCCGAAGATTACGGCGTGTTTACTGATTATTGCTTGGGGATAACTCGTCGGATACTGTTTGGCTTAGAAGGTGGCTACGATTTGCGCGCCCTCGCCCAGTCCGTCGTTGCCACCATCGAACGCTGTTTGATTCAACAGTAATTTGTAGCTTATTATACAGCAATTTTCTTCGCTGTTGCGCTATTCGTTCTGTACCTCGCCATCAACCCAACAGGAAACCATTATGGGAAACAGTGACGAAGTATTGGAAAGTGAAATAGTTCTCAGTCCAGAAGAAGCGGTGGCAGCGATTGTATTTGCTGCTACCTTCGCCGACGGTGAAATTACTGATGAAGAAATAGAAGTCTTCAACGATGTACTGTCGAATCTAGAACTGTATGAGAATTATTCAGATGAAGAATTGCAAGCAATGGTGGATAAATTCAGCGATATTTACGACACCGACGGCATCGAAGTTTTGTTTAATTTAGCGGTAGAATCGATTTCAGAAGATTGGGTAGAAACGGCTTTTGAAGCAGCAGTTGAAGTTGTTTTAGTCGATGGGAGTATTCCTGAAGCGGAAGAAGATTTTATATCTAATCTTCAGCAAGCTTTGGGAATTGATAATAAAGTAGCCCAGGAAATTATCGCCGATTTGACAGTTGTTTAAATCAGTTATTGCGTTATTGTAGGGGCACGGCATGAATAGACATTGTACTTAACTAGAAGATTTTCTATTGCCGTGCCCCTACGAGTAATTTTAATGATTTAGATGCCATCGGAAACGATATTATACCGAATCCGCTTTATGCCAAACGACGCGCAGAAAGCGGCTACACAAACTCTCGCAAGGCGTAGCGGGCTATGAAATCAAACCGGATTTCGTATTAGCTGTGCGATCGCCTACCTAAATGAGGGGGTTTGGGGGAGCTATAGTGCCACCTCCATACCCGTAGGGTTGGGGGTGGGTATATGGACTCCCCCAAGCCAATTACAAGGATTCGATGTCCCTGTAATTGGCAATCTACCACATCGACAAATACGGGTAGAGGCTCTATAATAACAGAATGCTCACCCTAACTTACGGTTACAAAATTAATCCAGCACCAGACCAAGCAGCAATCATTGACCATACATTAGAGGTCTGCCGTAAAGTCTGGAATTATGCTTTGCGAGAACGCAAGGATTGGATTAATTCGCGTAAGTGCAGGGTGGATGCTTGCTCACTTCATTCCGAGTACATCATCCCAGTAGACGCGCCTTATCCTAGTAAAAGTTTTCAGGAAAAAGCACTCACATCTGCCAAGAAAACCAATGAGGAATTAAGGAGCGTTAACGCTCAAGTCTTACAGCAAGTATTGAGGAAGTTAGACACCGCATTCGAGGACATGAAGCGAAAAGGGTATGGATTCCCACGCTTCAAGAAGTTCGGACAGATGCGGTCTTTTGTTTATCCTCAGATGCTGAAAGACCCAATGGGGCAAGGCTGGATAAAGCTCCCGCAACTAGGTAAGGTCGAAGTAATTATGCATCGATTGATTCCTAGTGGTTTTGAATTGAAGCAAGCTCGGATTGTAAAGAAAGCGTCAGGTTATTACGTCATGCTGTCATTGCAGCTTGATGTAAATGTTCCTGACACTCCCCCATCAGGACACCCATTAGGAATTGATGTGGGGCTAGAGAAGTTTCTAGCAACATCAGATGGCGAGTTGATTAAAAGACCACTATTTTTCAATGCCTTGGCACGTAAGCTTAAATTGCTACAACGCTGTCTTAAGCATAAGAAGAACAGGTCTAAAAATAAAGCCAAACTTGCCAAGAAGATAGCTAGAGTTCACGAACAAATACATGACACCCGCAAAGACTTCCACTTTAAGTTAGCTCATCACCTCTGCGACCAAGCTGGGATGATATTTGCAGAACAACTTAACCTCAAGGGCATGGCTAAGGGAATGCTGGGTAAGCACACCTTGGATGCTGGATGGGGTCAATTCTTGCAATTACTATCCTGGGTCTGTTGGAAGCGCGGGGTGTATTTTGCCAAGGTAGACGCGGCTGGTACGTCTCAAACTTGTCCTGAGTGTGATGCTCATGTATCCAAGAACTTGTCGGTTCGGGTGCATGAGTGTCCTGAATGTGGATACAAGACAGACCGGGATGTAGCAGCCGCTCAAGTGGTAAGAAATCGTGGTGTCTGGAGCCGTTGGACAGACGGTGGATGAAATTGCCTGTGGACGGGATGCGTCGGGGACTGAGTCTCTCAGTCTAGGTGGCACCGGAAGAGACAGGAAGTTTCTAGAAGCGATTCTAGGAAGCCCCCACCATAATCTTTGATTTGGTGGGGGAGGATGTCACACCCAAACTAACCCCGATACTGAATCCGATAAATCCGGTTATTCGTATCATCTGTTAATAGTAAACTACCATCAGATAAAGTTTGCAAACCTGTAGGTCTTGCCCAAGTCGTCGGCACAGATGGATTAACCAAAAAACCCGTGAGAAAATCTCGGTAATAACCTAACGGACGACCATCGGCACTAAAAGGTGCAAAGGCAATTTTATAACCAGTTCCTCGATCGCGATTCCAAGAACCTCGAAACGCAACAAACGCACCGTTACGATACTCTTGTGGGAAAGTTTGACCGTCATAAAATTGCAATCCCAAAGGTGCTGAATGCGCTTGGAACAATACATCCGGCGTTTTGGTAGTTGCTGCTAAATCTGGACGTTCGCTTTGTCCGTTAACTGTGCGACGGGGATCGAGTTTATTCGGTGCAAGATAAGTATAAGGCCAACCATAAAAATCACCTGAACTTAAACCTGTAAGGAAGTCTGGAACCAAATCATCGCCTAACCCATCGCGTTCGTTGACAACGGTATAAAGTTTCCCGGTAATCGGATTAAAATCGAGTCCCGTGGGGTTTCTTAACCCCGAAGCAAAAGTTTGTCGATTCGATCCATCGAGGTTCATCACGATTACAGAAGCGCGCGGTGCCGGTTCTGGATCGACATTAGATAAAGACCCAATTGAGACATATAATTTCTGTCCATCTGGAGCAACGGCGAGGTTGCGCGTCCAGTGTCCGCCGCTGGGTAGGTCGGCAATTTTTTCGCCAGTTCCTGTTATTTGTAATTGTCCGTTGCTGTAGGGAAACCGCACGACGGCATTCGTATTGCCAAGATAGAAATAGCCGCCTGCGAATGCCATGCCAAACGGGAAATTTAACCCATTTTCTGCACTGGCGAAAGTAGTACGAATATCGGCGACGCCATCGTTGTTGGTATCTCGCAGCAAGCGAATGCGATTTTCTAATGTTTCGGTTACTAATACATCGCCTGTGGGGGTTGTTGCTAACCAGCGAGGTTTGTCTAATCCGGCGGCAAAAACGTTAACTTGAAAATTGGGTGGGACTTGCAAAACGGGGTTTTCTGGAATAGGAATTACTTGGGCGGGTTTGGCAACGCTGGGAGTTTGGAAAGGTGCGGGTAATGAATCAATGGTAATATTAATTGGGGTGGAAGATAGGGTTTCGGTTCGCACGATGCTGCTATCCGGAGGGATGGCAGATAGCAGGTTGTTAACGGTAGTGCCTTCGGTGGTGAGTAAGGTATCGACGGAGATGAAGCGATCGCTTCCAATCTCACTAGGCGATACTCCTTCAATCCAAGCCAAAATTGCACCCGATGCCCTAATTTTAATCAGCGTATCTCCAATACCCGAACCTGTTTCTAAAGTAAGATCCGCTGCGGTTAATCCTCCGGTGAGTCCAATTCGATCCAACCCATTATTAAACTCGCGGATAATATCTGCACTAGCGGCATCTTTTACAGATGTATCGGTTCGCAATACCAGGGTATCTTCCCCTGCACCGCCGATTAAAGTATCCCTACCAAAGTCACCGATTAAAATATCATTTCCCTCTAAACCTGTCAGCAAGTCATCGCCTTTACCACCCCGCAAGGAGTCGTTTCCTTTATCTCCAGAAAGGATATCGTTTCCTTGGTTACCGGAAAGGTAGTCGTTATCTTGACCGCCGAAAATTGTATCCGCACCATCGTCGCCAAATAATAGATCCCTACCTTGGTTTCCCATTAAGAAATCTTCGTTTTTCCCGCCAAACAGCGCATCGTTTCCCGCCCCACCCATTAAGGTATCGTTACCTTGATTGCCGTAGATAATTTCAGGCGCAGCAGATCCGACGATGCGATCGCTTCCTTCCAACCCACGCAATCCCAATGGCAGTCCTGCCAGAAATCCTACCGTTAGCTGAAAATTATCGGCGTTGGTACTTAGGTCGTAAAAGCCATCGGGACTTGGGTTATTCATGGCGATTTCCTTGCTCCAAGTTACCAATCATTTTACCATTTTGCGTACCATTGGTACGCAACGCGAACTAGCTACACCGACGTATTGCTACGATTGTTGGCGATCTCGCTCGAATTTTGCAGCGAGGCGGATACCTTCAGCAACTCTTTCTCAGTTATCACTTGAGAAATTGTAATTTCTAGGGCACTTAAGCTATATTTAAGCAGATCTACTTGAGCCGTTTGCAAATCCAAAATAGTTTTTAGACAACCAGCACTATCGGCATCTGCTTTTTGCCGGATAGACCATTCTTTTACTTGAGCTTCATCGCGATTTTGTGCGGATATGCGAGCGCGTCGTTGCCAGTTATTCGCTAAAGATTGAGCCAAGTAAAATTGTTTTCGAGTATTCTTTTCAGCAGTAGTAGCTTTAGTAGTGCAGGCACGGATATAAACTAAATCTGACTGCATTTGCGATATTAGCCACTCTAAACGTTGAATTTGTACGTAATTAGGCAAATCGAAATTTGTCAGGATTTCCAATTGTTGCAACCGGCTTTTCAAGGCTTTCTCAATTCGCTGAGTCGATTTGGCATCTATTAGTGCCGCGAGTAATTCTTTTTGGATTTTAATTTCATAAATTTTTACTTCCAATTCAATGATGTTTTGTTTAAGCGTATCTACCAAAGGCAATTGCCAATCCAAACTAAACCTCAGCGAAGCCGCAATACTGGCGTTTGCTTTCTGCCGAAATAAAGCTTCTTTAGCTAAATTTTCATTGCCTTTTTGCAAGGCAATTTGAGCGCGCGGTTCCCAGTTGTTAGCTGTCGATTGAGCAAAATTATACTGTTTTTCGGTACGCTTTTGAGTAGTAAAAGCCTTAGCCATTGCCTGACGCATCTGCACCAATTCTGACTGCATTTGAGCAAGACTCGATTCTAATTGTTGAATTTGTTCGTCAGTTGGTTGTTGGCACCCCGTCAGGGTTTCCAACTTTTGCAAACAAGCTGCAAATGCTGTTTCTAATTGATCGTAGGTGTAAAGATCTATCAATTCCGCCAGTAGGGGCGACTGTAACGAAATATCTAGTGCCTCGCCACACTGGTCGCTAAAACCCGCCGCTACTGTTCCTGGTACGATTAAATCGGGCAAGGAATTTTCTTCCATCGAATGTTGTAAATCGAATTCCATATCAGTTTTTGGGATAATTTTAGTTTTTCCTGTTTTGGCAAAAATATCCGGGTTTGTTTCGCATCCATTTTTGTCGGTTTCCGCCTCTTGCTGCCGGGAGAGTCTGTCGCGCAAAAGGTTAATTTCCAGACTGGGGATGCGATCGCCGCGTCCAAACGACTGTTGCCAAAGTCTGGTAGCACCTTCGGCAAGTGTATCGTGCTTTTCCACCTGTTCCTGCATGACAATCAGGGAGCGATAGTACCTTCTCAACGTTTTTCGCGCTAAATTCGCCACGCCAGGAAATATGGCAAAAAATCCTCAATACCACCCGTCTGAAGAATAGCTATTTAACTCAAATTTCTCGCAGAGAAGCTAATGGCTAATCTCAGTAAAAATCCTCTATTAGCCATTAGCAATTAGCCATTAGCAACTTGCGTTATTTAACAAAGTTTATGCTATTTTTTCTCCCTGGGGAACAGGCGTTCCAAACTTTCTTGCAGATGTTTATGAGGATAAATATCTGGCTTTTTGCTCCAAATGTAATCTAGAGTTTGTTGGTAACTCCAATCAGGATGCTTGTAGAAACAATAGGCAATGCTCGCAGATCCACTCCTACCAATACCCGCTCTACAATTGATTAACACCTTCTTTTTTCCACGCTTAACTTGTTCGTCTATCCAGTTAACAGCTTCTAATAATACTTCATCGCTGATAGGATGTTGCGATCCATCTAAAAGCCCAATTTTTTTAGATACAATGTTAGAATCAGATGGAAAAGTTAAATTAAATTCCGTAGCCAAGTTGAGTACAGCATCTATTCCAAGTTGCTCAGCTTGCGAAGCGGCTATAAAGTTTCCCACATAAACCTGCGGTAAAAACTCAACGTAACTTGGGCCTTGCGTCCATTTCATCAAAGGAGATGGAGGTTCAACTTTAAGATATCCATTTTGTTTAAAGTCTCCTACCCATTGCCAGCGATCGCTATCCTCAAGCCCCACTCTATAAGTAAATTCATAAAAACCTTCACTCGTAGGCATGAAACCACCTTGAAAGATGAAACTATCTTCTGCTTCTCTCGATTGGTATTCAAAGTCTATGCCATGCCAATTGCCTTCGCTGTTGAGTTTGGTTAAAGCATTTGTCCAGATTTGTACTTTCAAGTGTTCGGGTGGATATTTGCTAGATAATTTAATAGTAGCACCAAAGTTTTCTAACATATAGAGCTCCATATAAGAATTGAGGGAAGGATTAACATCTCTGATTTGGACAAAGGGGAATTCACAATTATTTAACATATTTTTAAATCAACATATGAGCGATTAATATGTTAACGCAAGTTGCTTGGTAATTGGTAATTGGTAATTGGTAATTGGCTTCCGCCGTGAGCGTCAGCCGAACGGTAATTGGTAATAGTTCCATTACCCATTACCCATTACCCATTACCAGTGTCTTTTGATGGGAATAGCAACTTGAGTTATTATACTATTTGAGCGAAGGCCAAAATAAAAAATAGTACAATTGCCAAATATAAAAAATGATGCTTTCAGAACGCTTTACAGAAGCACTCACCTATGCAACTAAGCTACACGCAAACCAAGTCCGCAAGGGTAGCGGGGTTCCCTACGTTGCACATTTGTTAGGGGTGGCGAGCATAGCCTTAGAATATGGGGCAAATGAAGAAGAAGCGATCGCAGCCCTCCTCCACGACGCCGTAGAAGACCAAGGCGGCGCCCCCACGCGAGAAGAAATTCGCCGCCGCTTCGGCGATACCGTGACAGCAATTGTAGATGCTTGCACCGACGCCGATACTACGCCCAAACCTCCCTGGCGTCAACGCAAAGAAGCATACATCGCCCACATCCCCACCGCTTCCCCCTCGGTGCTGTTAGTCTCCGCAGCGGATAAACTGCATAATGCGCGCTCAATTTTAAGAGACTATAAAATATTGGGCGAATCGGTTTGGGAACGCTTCAAAGGTGGAAAAGATGGCACCCTGTGGTACTATCGCGCCTTAGTAGAGGCATTTCGCCAAGCTTGTTCAATGCCGATTATTGACGAATTAGAGCAAGTAGTTTCAGAATTAGAAAATCAGGTAATGGGTAATGGAGAGTGAAGAAGTGTTGAGTGTTGAGGAATGAATTTAAGATTTCTTTAACTCAAAACTCATTCCTCATTCCTCAAAACTCTCTCATGCCAATTACCAATTAGCAATTAGCAATTAGCAATTAGCAATTAGCAATTAGCCAATGGCACCCGTAAAATTACAAGAAATTAACCGAAAATTTAATAACGTCACCGCGATTGAAAATATTAACTTTGAAGTTCCTGATGGGGAATTTTGGGTGTTAGTAGGGCCATCTGGTTGCGGTAAATCGACGATTTTGCGGACAATTGCGGGATTGGAAACCGCTACATCGGGGAATATTTATATTGGCGATACGCTGGTAAATAATATTCCGGCGCGTCAGCGGGATGTGGCGATGGTATTTCAGAATTATGCGCTTTATCCGCATATGACGGTTGCTCAGAATCTTGCTTTTGGGTTGCAAATGCGGCAAGTTGAGAAGAAAGTTATTAAAGAAAGGGTGGAAACGGTGGCGCGATCGCTCTCTATATCCCACCTATTAGATCGCTTACCCAAGCAGTTATCGGGGGGACAGCAGCAGCGGGTGGCGTTAGGGAGAGCGATCGCGCGTCAACCAAAAGTTTTTTTACTCGATGAACCTTTATCGAATTTAGATGCTCAGTTGCGCGATGATACCCGGGCGGAGTTGAAGCAATTACATCAAAAAGTGGGAATTACGACGATTTATGTGACTCACGATCAAGTGGAAGCGATGACGCTGGCTGATAAAATTGTGGTGTTAAATAGAGGGAAAATTCAGCAAATTGGCGACCCGCAATCGATTTATCATCGTCCGGCAAATAGAATGGTGGCAACGTTTTTGGGTAGTCCGCCGATGAATGTTTTGCCTGTTATTTATACGGGGGAAATGTTTCAGGTGGGGGAACAGTTTTTACCAATTCCGGTTGGGATGCGGGAGAGGTTGGGATTGAAGCAGGGTCAAGGTTTTGATTTGGGTATTCGTCCGGAAGATATAAGAGTAATTGAACCGCCAAGACGCCAAGAACGCCAAGAAGATGAGGGAGAGTTGGTTGCTACGGTGAAGGTTTTGGAACCTTTGGGAAGGGAGATTTTGCTTCGGGTTAGGTTGGATGGGGTGGATTTCCAGGTGAATGTTCAGGTGGGGGGAAGTTGGAGGGGGAAGGTTAGCGATCGCATTTCGATTCAATTCGATCTCTCTCGGTTGTTTGTGTTCGATCCAACTACAGGCGATACTGTGTATCCTAACCTATAAGGCGATCGCAGAATCAGCTACATCGAACTCAGTTTAAGTCAATGAAACATATCGATCCGGAGCGAAGAAAAGCGCTTGTCGCTCGTAGAGAAGAGTTAAAGAAAAAGCTTTATCGTCAACAACAACGCGAGTCCCGAAAAGATTTGCTCAATCAACTTGATGAAAAGTTGGCTCAGTACAAGATTATTTGGGCAGAAGACTCGGTTACCGATCCCATTTCCGCTTGGATAGCAGAAAGTTTTGCTGTCGCTTCGTGGGGACGAATAGATTGGACTCAGGTTCCAAATTGCGATCAAAGATATTGGAATATTAATCAATATTCCGATTTGCTCGCAACGTTTAAGCAGCTGCTCCTTGAACACCAGTTAGGAGATCCAATTGTGAGAGTAACCTGGACTAATGCGAATTCGCTGAGCCTCGAACTCAGTCTGTCACTTGTGGCACAGTATGCGGAGTGGGTATTCCAAGAAGACTGGGACACATGGATAATATGTCTTGAACAAAGCTGGTGTATAGAGTGTTATCACGAAGGTGAGCTTTGCTTCGGCTACTCACAGAAAAAGGTAAATTAAGGTTAGCGATCGCATTTCGATCCAATTCGATCTGGATCGGTTGTTTATATTCGATCCAACTACAGGCAATACGCTTTACCCGCTTACATCTTGATCGGTAGGATTAACAAATAATATGATATCTGGTTGATTACCCACGATCGGCAGCCGGGACACGGCATTATTAATGTTATCTGTTGGCCCGATATATCTATGATGCCGTGT
>DNGJ01000478.1:0-23457 GCA_003486305.1 Cyanobacteria bacterium UBA11371 | reverse complement strand
TGATGCCGTGTCCCTACGCAAAGACGGGGTGAGGTTTTTTATTACGGGCAATTCAACGGACATGATATCATTTATAACCCGTTTTAACGGGTTTTAGCTTTCAGCCATAAATTTATTTCTGGGCTGATTTCTGGGCTGATTTCTGGGCATTTCTGGGTATTTCTGGGCATTTCTACTGTCTGGTTAATACTAAACTCCCTGTTTCGGCATATCCCAGGGGATTTCGTTTACCAAATCGCCAATGTTGTTGATATTTATTCAGGAAGTTTTGACCGATAATGCCGTCGATTCCTAGCAAGTTAAAAAGATTATTGTTTTCGAGAATTACGGTATCGAGTTGAGTATTTTCGTATTGCTGTAAGCTGACTTTTTCTAATTTGATTTTCTTTCCTTTTTCCGTCCCGCAAAATCCGATAACGTCTATTTCTTCGGCTTTAGATGCGTCAATTCCCAGTTGTTGAACTAATCTTTTTGATACTACAACTGTAGATGCGCCTGTATCTAAAAGAAATGAAAATGGCCCCCTTCCGTTAACTCGAACTTGAGCGATGATACTGCCTAATTTCCCGACTAAGGGAATAGCGTTTTGCACGGGAGGTGAAGCGGGTAAAAGTTTTAGTTCCTGCTTTTTAGGATTTATGATTATATCATAATTGCTTAAAAAATCTAGTCCTAAAACTCCAGATAAATTGCCTGGAATAGATGTTTGCGGTAGTCCCATACCCAGAATTCCTTCAACTTCCGCGCCCGCTACTTTTAGAATGGGTAAGGGATGTAAATTAACTTGTACGTTTGAGCAGTTATTTCCAACTACGGTATATTTGAACAGTTCGGTGGGAACGGGAGTACTTTCTAGTTCTAATTGTTTGGCGATTTGACTATCGATAATTGAACCAGAAGCACCTGTATCTAATAAAAAGGTTTTGGTTTCTCTGCCAATTTGAACGGGCAGGGTAAAAAGTTGACTGTCTGGTAGTAATTTTAGTGGAATGTTTGCTTGACCTTTACCTACGGGTTGAGGGAAAGTGACGCCGCTGAATTGGACAAAGGCGGTGAGGCGATCGCTTGCATCATCTCGCACGCTACCATCAGGATTAAGCAGCACCAAATCAAACATACACTGGCTGGAAGCTGCTTGCAAAGCTGTCTCATTCAGTTGGTTTGGATTGGTAATTTTACCTCTGACGCATTCAACTACTTGTTGAAACAGTTGTTGACCGAGATTTTCGGGTGCGGTTGAATTTCTGTTCTGAGTTGGAGGTGTTTGAGAGAGGGTTGCAGGTATGCCAATCGCTCTTTGAAATAAACCACCACCAATTAGGGTAAAAACAATACCTGCAATAAAAATCCCAACGAAAAGCAAACGTTTGAAGCGGCGTTTACAGCAGATTGCAAGCGAGTGAGGGAAAGCCTTTTGGCTTCGTTTGTGTAGCGGCAGCATTAATGCTGCCGCTACACAAACGAATGCGTACATCATGCGCCTGCAATCCGCTATATTGTCTCTATCAAACAACACTTTTTTTCCTCCCTCTCCCTCGACCTTATCCTGCTTGTCTAGTCTGAAACTGTATCAATTGACTCGGTGTAACCGCCCCATGTTCGGTAACGATCGCTGTAATTAATTCAGCAGGCGTGACATCAAACGCGGGGTTATAAAATTCTGCCCCAAATGGAGTCAAGTTTACCTCGCCTACCTGATAAATTTCAGCCGCATCTCGTTCTTCGATGGGAATTTTGCTGCCATCTGGTAAGTCAAAATCAATTGTAGAAAGAGGTGCAGCAACGAAGAAAGGAATTTTATGCGCGTTGGCGACAATTGCCAAACTGTACGTGCCGATTTTATTAGCGGTATCGCCGTTAGCAGCAATTCTATCCGCACCGACGACTACGGCATGAATTAAACCTTGTTTCATGCAATGCGCCGCCATATTATCGGTAATAACGGTAACCGGGATGCGTTCTTGTACGCATTCCCAGGCGGTGAGTTTAGCGCCTTGCAAGCGGGGGCGGGTTTCGTCGGCGTATACTTTTGCTAGACGACCTTCGCGCCATGCAGAACGCACAACGCCTAAAGCAGTCCCGTATCCGCCTGTAGCTAAGGCTCCGGCGTTGCAGTGGGTTAATATTGTTAGCTGTTGCGGGGTTTTGGGTAGAACATCTAGACCGCGATCGCCTATCATCCGACAAATTTGGATATCGTCGGCGTTGATTTTTTGCGCTTTGGTGAGTAAAACGCTTTTGATGTAGCTTACCGATCCTAGAGTTTGACGGGCGGTTTTGAGCATTTGCGCGATCGCCCAAAATAAATTTACCGCCGTCGGACGTGTCGCCCCCAATATCTCGCCAACTTTCTCTAATTCGGCGATAAACTCTTCGCGATCGTCTGTCTCAATCTCCCGCGCCCCCAAGTACATCCCATAAGCGGCGGCGACTCCAATTGCAGGCGCACCTCGCACTATCATATTTTTGATCGCCTGCGCCATATCTTCATAACATTTAATTTCTATTATCGCGTACTCGTTGGGCAAGCGAGTTTGGTCGATGAGGAAAACGCGGTCTTCTTCCCAAATTACGGGATAAACGTTGCTGGTGGATAAATTCATGGCAGTCAATGTAATGAATTTACTGATATTTTGCCTTTAGAACTGCAACCAGTTCCGGTACTTTTTGTGCTGCTGTACCTTCTATGACTGTAAAGCCATTGAGGACATCGTAAGCAGGATTGGGATCGATAAAGTATTTTTCTTTAACGTCACCAAAAAATCGCAGCAGATTGGCTGCTGGATAGACTGTAGCAGATGTGCCGACACCGATAAACGCATCTACCTGAGACACTATCTCATATAATCGATCGGTTCTCATATCGACTGCTTCGCCGAACCAAACAACATCGGGACGTAGTTGTCTGTTGCATTTCGGGCAAAGGTCGCCAATTTGAGTTGGTGAGCGCGTCGCAGCGCGATAATCGCATTGCCAGTCAGCATCGATTGGCCCAATGCTATAATGCCACTCGCATTTGTGGTAATCGATTCGCCCGTGCAAATGCCATACTTCTTTGACGCCAGCTTGTTCGAGTAGGGTATCGATATTTTGGGTAATACAGATAACATCAAAGTAAGAAGAAAGGTCTGCGATCGCAAGATGTGCAGCATTTGGCTTACACTTTTGCATCTGGAGAAATCTTTCTTCGTAAAAATCAAGCACCAGCTGTTTATTTCGTATCCACCCGAACGGCGTAGCCACATCTTCAATGCGGTATCCTTCCCAAAGACCCCCTGCATCTCTAAAA
The DNA here is from genome assembly GCA_003486305.1 of Cyanobacteria bacterium UBA11371. Lineage (GTDB taxonomy): Bacteria > Cyanobacteriota > Cyanobacteriia > Cyanobacteriales > Aerosakkonemataceae > Microseira. The sequence continues at coordinate 20,168 of DNGJ01000478.1, read as the reverse complement.
GTAGGTATACCACTTTCTGCCGAAAGCCCCGCCCCACTAAAAATAACAATCTTTCCCATAAAATTCTTTACTATTCTCGTATTCTCGTTCCAAGGTTCTACCTTGGAACGCCTTACTAGAGGCTCTGCCTCTATTCTAAGGCGGCAGAGCCGCCGCAAGGCATTTCCAGGTAGAACCTGGAAACGAGAAAAACAAGATAATCTAGCTAACAGTTGCTGGCTGTTGCTTAAAGAAAGCAGTGCGAATTCGTTCGGCAATTTGTGCAGGCATTAAGCCTAAATCTGCCTTCGATTCGTTCGGTTCGGCATGATCGACTAAAATATCGGGAATGCCAATTCGCTTCACTGGCACTGCTACATCATTATCCAACAACGATTCAGCCACAGCGGAACCAAAACCGCCCATGATGCAACCTTCTTCTAAAGTTACAACTCGTCCAATTTGCCTCGCCAAGGGCGCAATTAGTTCGGTATCCAAAGGTTTAGCAAATCGGGCATTAATTACCGTTGCTTCAATTCCATGTTCGCTGAGAATTTCCGCAGCTTGCATTGCCGGATAAACCATCGTTCCATATCCCAACAACAGTACATCATCCCCTTGACGCAGAATTTCGGCTTTCCCAATCGGCAGTCCTTCCCATCCTTCTTCCATTAAGGGGACGCCGTAACCGTTGCCGCGCGGATATCGCATAGCAATCGGGCCAGCAGTATAATTTACCCCTGTCACGAGCATTTGTTGCAATTCTGCTTCATCTTTGGGTGCCATTAACACCATATTGGGAATGCAACGGAGATAGGCAATATCGTACATTCCTTGGTGGGTTGGGCCATCTGCACCCACAATTCCCGCCCTGTCCATACAGAAGAAAACGGGTAAGTTTTGAATGCAAACATCGTGAATAATTTGGTCGTAGGCGCGTTGCAGGAAAGTAGAATAAATTGCTACAAGCGGGCGCATTCCTTCGCAAGCTAACCCAGCGGCGAGGGTAACCGCGTGTTGTTCGGCAATGCCTACGTCGATGTATTGTTTGGGTAGTTTGGCTTGCAGTTTATCTAAACCCGTTCCTGTCGCCATTGCGGCGGTAATGCCGATAATTTTGGGGTTATTTTCGGCAAGTTTAACTAGGGTATGGGCAAAGACTTTGGCGTAGGCGGGTGGTTTGGGTTTACTGGAAGGAATTGCTTTTCCAGTTGTTAAATTAAACGGAGATTGGGCGTGATATCCAACTTGGTCTTTTTCGGCAATTTCATAACCTTTGCCTTTGGTTGTTGCGACGTGTACCAAAACTGGCCCGGTAATTTTATGGGCTTGTTGGAAGGTGGCAATTAATTCTTCTAAATTATGACCATCTACCGGGCCGATGTAGGTAAAGCCGAGTTCTTCAAATACCGCCCCGACTTTTGGCACTGCTAAGCGTTTCATCCCTTCTTTTACCCGTGCCAATTCGGGGGATAAAGATTCGCCGACGAAGGGCAGGTGCTTGAACTGCTCTTCTAAATTATCGGTGATAAACTGCACGGGGTCGCTGAGGCGCATTTTGTTTAAATAGCGGGGAATTGCGCCAACGTTGGGCGAAATCGACATTTCGTTGTCGTTTAGCACCACTAGCAGGTTGGTTTTGGGCAAGTGTCCCGCGTGGTTAATCGCTTCTAGCGCCATACCGCCGGTTAAGGCACCGTCCCCAATCACGGCGACGACTTTAAAGTTATCTCCTTTGGCGTCCCGCGCCAAGGCCATGCCCAAACCAGCAGAAATACTGGTTGAAGCGTGTCCGGCGCCGAAGTGGTCGAATTTGCTTTCGCACCGCTTCAGATACCCGGCGATACCGTCTTTTTGCCGCAGGGTGTGGAAGTTATGGTAACGCCCGGTAATCATTTTATGGGGATAGGCTTGGTGTCCCACGTCCCAGATGACTTTATCCCGGTCTAGATCTAGGGTCTGGTAAAGTGCTAGTGTTAGTTCCACCACACCCAACCCAGGGCCGAGGTGACCGCCGCTGGTCGCCACGGTTTGTAAATGCTTCTCCCGCATCTGACGGGCAATTTGCTTAAGTTGATGTATCGACAGCCCGTGCAACTGGTTGGGATGGGTGACTTCACTCAAGTGCATGGCATTCTCTCTTGTTTATTGAGATTTTATTTACCTTTATTAATTTAGTGGATTTGTTCGTTACTTCTTTGTAAGTAAATATTATTAATATTTAAGGTAAGTAATATTTCTTATTTATCCCTTGGCGATTCTGCCGCACGCCTACGGGGGAATAGGTCTTGCTGTCCGCTGGGTCTGCGCGATCGCTCCCCTCATCATTTGACAAATAGAAATAAATATGCTAATAATACAAATTTTCCGTCTGGTGCGTTCACAGAGCGTATAAAGGAGTAGGTAGCGCCAACATAAGGAAAATGGTACGAAATGAAACTTTCTAGTCGAGGTTGGAAACTGGGTACAATTTCTCTCTTGTGGCTAAGTGCCACTAGCTCTGCTATTGCACAAATCGTCCCAGATCGGACGCTGCCAAACAATACGATTGTTATCCCCAACGGGAATAATTTTCAAATTGAAGGCGGTACCCAAACTGGCAATAACTTGTTTCACAGTTTTGGCGAATTTTCTGTCCCCACAGGCGGAACGGCATTTTTTAATAATGCTTCAGAGATTCAAAATATTTTTAGCCGCGTCACGGGGGGAAACATTTCTAATATTGATGGGTTAATTCGCGCCAACGGCAGTGCTAATTTATTTCTGCTTAATCCTAACGGCATTATTTTTGGCCCCAATGCCAGGTTAAATATCGGTGGTTCTTTTATCGGCAGTACCGCCAACAGCATTAGATTTGCCGATGGTAGTAGTTTTTCTGCGACCAATCCAACTGCCCCGCCTCTGCTAACAATTAACGTACCCATTGGCTTGCAATTTGGCTCAAATCCAACCGCTGCAATTCAAGTGCAAGGGTCTAATCTTGCCGTAGAAACTGGACATACTTTAGCACTGTTGGGAGGTAATTTAACAATTTCTGGCAGCAATAATCCGCTGTATTCTGGTTTAACGGCTGGTGGAATTCCCCTGGTTGTTGTTGGTGAAAATATTGTGCCAACAACCCCAGGGGGACGGATTGAACTTTGGTCGGTTGTCAATGGTGAATTGTCAGTGGTTAATAATAATGGAAAACTGACAGTTGAAAATGGGCAAGGCACGACCGAATTTGGGAATATTCAACTGTTAGGTGGGGCAAGGGTTGATACTAGCGGGACGGGTGGCGGTGCGATTCAAGTCCAAGCGCGATCTTTGCGTTTAAGCGAAGGTGCGCGCCTGTCATCTTTTACTTTGGGTGGCCTCGTTGGGGAAAATATTACAGTAAATGCATCCGAGTCAGTAGAAATTATCGGCACGGGGGGATACGAGGAAACTGTCTTGCGATTTGCGATTGGAACCATCACTCCCACCGAGCTGATCAACGGCTTTTTTACCCTCAACTTTGGATCGGGTTTTGCAGGTGCTATTACAGTTAATACCCCCACTTTTGTGGCGCGCAATGGCGCTTATATTGCCGCTAGTACCTTTGGTGATGCCGGGGAAAATGCAAATATCAAGGGGGGAGATGTAACAATCAATGCTGCCAATTCTGTCGAACTGAGCGCCGCTTTTATCGCTACGGGTACGGGAGGGGGAAACGCCAGAAATGCTGGAAACTTGACAATTAATACGAGCAGATTTCTAGCGCGAGATAACGGAATTCTGGTAACTAGCAGTTTTGGCAATGGACGGGGTGGAGATATTACTATTAACGCTTCTGATGCGGTAGAAGTATACAGCGGCGACCCAATTTCTTTAGCGGAAATCTCTCCCGTTGTCAATGCTTTTGGTGGCGTTTTTACCAGCGGTTTGGGAAAGGGAAATGCGGGAGAATTGAACGTAAATACTAGGCGGGTAATTGTGGGTAGCGGTGCAGCTTTAGCGGCGAGTTCGTTTGGTGGAGGAGAGGGCGGGGATATTACTATTAGGGCAAGCGAATCGATGGAATTGGTGGGAACTACTCCCAATGGTCAGCGTTTTAGCGCCATCACTTCGGTGACGGAACTGGGATCTACGGGTAATGGGGGAAACTTGAGGATATTTACAGAGCGGTTAATTCTGCGAGATAAGGGAAGAGTCAGCATTCGCGCTCAGGGAACGGGGGATGCAGGAAATTTGGAAGTCGTGGCGAATTCGATTTTGATGGACAACGAAGGGGGTTTGGAGGGAACATCAGAAACGGGTGTAGGAGGGAATTTTAGCGTGCGATCGCGCAATCTTGTCATGCGCCGCAACAGCTTTATCTCCGCTACCGCTGGCGATTTAGGCGGCAAGGGAAACGGCGGCAATATTACTATTAATACTGATACCCTCGCCGCTTTAGAAAATAGCGACATCACGGCTAATTCTGTCGCTAGTCTTGGGGGAAATGTTAATATTACTGCCCAAGGTATTTTCGGCGCTCAAGTCCAGCAGCAACTCACCCCACAAAGCGACATTACCGCTACTGGGGGAACTCCTGCTTTAAGCGGCAGTATACAAATCAACACCCCCAATCTCGATCCCGCTGCTACCATAGTCCAACTGCCGGAAAATTTCGCCGACCCCAGCAATCAAATTGTCGCTGGATGTGCCGCAGATCGAGGTAATCGTTTTGTCGTTACCGGGCGCGGCGGGTTACCTTCAGATCCCTCTCAAACTCTCAGAGGTCGCGCTGTTTGGCGCGATATTCGCTCGGTGTCCTCTATCGGTCGTCAGTCGTCAGTCGGTAGGGGCGAAGCATTTGTGAATACAACCAATGAATCATCTGCACAATTTATTCCCACAAATGCTTCGCCCGTACATAAATTAACAACTGACAACCAACCAATGATTGAGGCCACGGGATGGGTAATTAATCCCAATGGTCAAGTAGAATTGGTGGCGAATGCACCTCAAGATTCCTGGTATAGAACCTTTAATTGTGCTGAGCGATAAAGCCGACTCAAGGGAGAGGGAAGAGAGTAAATTTATACCAGAATAAATATCAATTTGGTTCTGATAAAAACCTCTTCCCTTGCTTGGTAAAGATTGAATAGCGGTAATCGATCAAGTGATAACAAAAATTATTGCGCTTTTAAAATCCCTTCATTCCAGCGTTTGGTTAGCCTTGCTGACCCTGTTTTTTGTTATAACTGTACTTCCAGCAGCTAGCTTTGATTTTAATTTGGGTCATAGTCAAAAATATAGCAGATTGCATACCGATGAGGTACACCTGAGTTTGTATAGCGGCAGCATTAATGCTGCCGCTATACAAACAAAGCCTACTGGCTGTTCCTCACTCGCTTGCAATCCGCTGTATAACCACTCGCTTACTACTCACTCTTCTAAGTTCCCAGGTTCCTACCTGGGAACGAGCAAAAATGCTTTAACTGCTTTAGAACAAGGCAGAACGCTTTACGAGGCGGGACGGTTTTCTGAGGCAGCTGCTGTTTGGCAACAAGCTGTTAAACTATTGGAAGCACAAGGCGAAGTCTTCAATCTCGCTGTTACCCTCACTTACCTATCCAACGTCTATCAAGAGTTGGGAGAGTGGGATCGAGCAAGTGAAACAATTGCCAAAAGTTTGAACTTGATTCAATCGGGGGATACAACTAAAATCCCAACGCTGATTTTGGCGCAAGCACTCAATACCCAAGCGAGTCTCCAACTCGCACTCGGACAAACTGAAGCTGCCCTCAATACCTGGCAATTAGCAGAAAAAGCTTATACTCAAGCACAAGATGAAACTGGCATCCTGGGAAGTCAAATTAACCAAGCTCAAGCGCTGCAAATTTTGGGACTGTACCGACGCGCTCAGGCTATTTTAGAACAAGTCAATCAAAAACTGCTCGCCTCGCCCGATTCGCTGCTCAAAGCTACCGGATTGCGGAGTTTGGGTATCGCTTTGCAAGTTACGGGAGACTTGGAGCGAAGCCAAGCAATTCTCCAGCAAAGTTTGGCGATCGCTTCTTCCCTCAACTCTCCCGCCGATATTAGTGCCGCCTATTTCGCCTTGGGCAATACCGCTAGAATCTCACCCGATCCTAAATTAGCCTTGGAATTATACCAGAAAGCAGCCGAAAATGCAACCAACGCGATCGCTAAACTCGAAGCATTACTTAACCAATTAAGCCTGCTAATTCAAACTAAACAGCAAGCAACAGCGAGAGCCTTGTTACCAAAAATACAAGCAGAATTAGCCAAATTATCCCCCAGTAGAGATGCGGTTTACGCGCAAGTAAACTATGCCCAAAGCCTGATCGAACTAGAGAAAGACAATCAATTAACAACTGCTAATTCCCAAAACATTGCCAAAATTTTAGCCGTTGCAGTGCAACAAGCGATCTCGCTCAACGATCCCAAAGCCCAATCTTACGCACTAATTGAGCTAGGAAAGTTGTACGAACTGTCCCAGCAGTGGAACGAGGCGGAAAACTTAACGCAGCAAGCATTACTAATTGCTCAAAAAATTAGAGCCGATGATATTGTGGCGCGCACTCAGGCGCAATTGGGGGGGATTTTTAAACAGCGGGGAGATTTGGAACGCGCGATCGCATCCTACACCGAAGCCGTTAAAACCTTCCAATCGCTTCGCAGCGACTTAGTAGCGGTTAATTCCGACGTGCAATTCTCGTTTCGCGATAGCGTAGAACCCGTTTACCGCGAGTTAGTCGGATTGCTATTGCAGTTTAATCCCTCTCAAGAAAACATCCAGCAAGCCCGTCAACTCCTGGAAGCCCTGCAAATAGCCGAATTGGAGAATTTTTTCCGGGAAGCTTGTTTGACTGCTAAACCCCAACAAATTGAGCAAATCGATCCCAGCGCCGCCGTCTTTTATCCGATTATTTTAAAAGACCGCTTAGAAGTTATCGTCTCCCTACCAGGACAATCTTTGCGCCGCCATACCACCGAAATACCCCAAACCGAAGTAGAAAATACGATCGATCGATGGCTCGAATCCCTCAACCCATTTTTCTCTTCTCGCGATCGCTTGCAGGTTTCCCAGAAAATTTATGACTGGCTGATTCGACCAATTGAAGCCGAACTCACCTCCAGTTCCGTAAAAACACTGGTATTCATTTTGGATGGTTCCCTGCGAAATCTACCGATGGCGGCGCTACATAACGGTCAGTATTATCTAGTAGAAAAATATAATATTGCCGTGACACCGGGATTGCAGTTGTTCGAGGCGCGATCGCTCGCTCAAGCACAGCTTAAAGTCTTGACCGCCGGACTTACCGAAGCCCGTCAAGGCTTTGCAGCTCTCCCAGGAGTCAAACTCGAAGTCGAACAAATCGCTGCTGAGTTACCAGCTAGAACCTTCCTAGATCGGGAATTTACGGAAAAAAACCTGCAAAAACAAATCCAAGCAACTTCTTTTCCGATAATTCACCTAGCCACTCACGGTCAGTTTAGTTCCAACCCAGAACAAACCTTTATCCTCACTTGGGATGAAAAAATTAAAGTCAAGGAGTTTGAAGACTTACTGCGTTTTAGACAACAAGGCAATGCTGACCCAATTGAATTGCTCGTTCTCAGCGCCTGTCAAACCGCCGCAGGCGACAAGCGAGCCGCTTTGGGATTGGCAGGCGTCGCGGTGCGCTCTGGTGCCCGCAGTACCCTGGCAACTTTGTGGTCGGTAAAAGACCAATCCACCGCCGAACTAATGTCTAATTTTTACCAGGAATTATCCAAAGGAGTCCGCAAAGCCGAAGCGCTTCGCACCGCACAGCTGAACCTGCTCAAGCAATCCAAGTACCAGCATCCCTTTTACTGGGCACCCTTTGTTTTAGTGGGAAATTGGCTGTGAAGGTGTCTGTTCAAATACCGTGCAGTTGAGCCAGAAGCGGAAAATGTGGGAAATCTATTTCTTGGCAATACCTACTTTTCCTACTTTTGATACTTTTCCTACTTTTGATACTTTTCCTACTTTTGATCCTTTTCTCTTGTTTGGCTCCAGAAAGATGCTGTGAAAAATCAGCGATCCCAGCCGCGAACCAGACACAGGCTCTTGTGGTGAAGTGTTGACTGTAAGAACTCAATCGATAAGAGACTTCATATTGTTATATCAAAAATTAAATAGTAAAAAGTTACAAATAATTCATGAAAATTTGACCGTTCTGTATTAATATAGATTTAGGAAATGTAATCTTAAACAGGAGAACGATAAGATGAAGATATGATAAAGGAGCAACAGGTAATATGAAGATATAATGAAGATTATAGTTTTTTTAACGTTCGGGTTATCCAATCCCATACCAGAATCAGCGAGTAAGTCGGGTCGATAATCAAAAGGGTGTAAGTTCGTCAGGCAAAAAAGTCCAAGTTCAGAGGTTACAAGCTCATGGCTAAGCAAAAATCTATTAAATTTCTGGGGCTGGTGTCGGTCGCCCTGTGTTTAGAACTCGTTGTCGCACCAAGCTTGTTAACAAAAGTACAAGCACAAACCCAGTCGGATAGCCGCAACCAAACCCAAAGGATTAGTGCGATCGCTCGCGTCACGTTCGATCCACCCGGAGAAGGAAAACCCGACGACACCGCAGGAGGAGCATCGCGCAGCGGTGGATGCTTGCAAGCGGTGACAAATATCGGCGGATGTATCGTCCCGTTGATGCCAGAAACGAAAGACGGGTTAACCACCACAGAGCGTCCGACGTTCTTTGTATACGTTGCCGACAGCGCGGCAAAAGAGCTATTTTTCAGCCTGAGAGATGAAAGCGACAATGCGGTTTATCAGGCCAAAATCCCGATCAACGGTCAAACTGGGATTGTCAGCGTCCAACTGCCAGATAGCGCCCCCGCGTTAGAAGTAGGCAAGACATATCAGTGGGCGTTTATTATGGTGGGCGACCAAGGACTTAGACCGGATAGTCCGGGAGTACGCGGAGAAGTGCGGCGAGTGGAACTAAACCAAGAACTCAAGAGCGAAATAGATCGGGGGAAACCGCTGGATCGGGCAGAATTGTATGGAAAAAACGGCATTTGGTTCGATACCGTGGCAACCCTAGCCCAAGCAAGACGCGAGCAGCCAAATGATACCACGTTAGTAGATAATTGGCAAGATTTGCTGAAATCGGTGGGTTTGGATGCGATCGCCAAAGAGCCGTTACTGTAAAAAATTGCATAGGAGCTAGGAAATAACTTGATCTACCACCTCCGCCCTTGCAACCCGGTTTCTGCAAGAAACCGGGTTTTTGGTGATAAGGAATAAAATGGGGCAGACTACCCAGTTTCTCATCATATCGCTGGGTATACAAGATCGATGTGGTCAAAACTCAGACAAAGCATTTGGGAGTGGCGGGGGATATTGACAATCGCCCCCAGCGTAGCAGGATTGGTCATGACTGCAGGTTCCCTGGGATTATTCCAACTCATGGAGTGGGCTACTTTGGATCAATTTTTTCGCTGGCGTCCCCGGGAACCCGTCGATCCCCGCATTACCATTGTCACGATTGACGAATCAGACATCACCCACGTGGGACAATGGCCGATTCCCGATGCCGTTTTAGCTAAATTAATCGAAAATTTGGCAAAGCACAACCCCAAAGCGATTGGTTTGGATTTGTATCGAGATTTACCCGTAGAACCGGGTCATCAAGCATTAGTTGATGTATTCAAGAATACACCAAATTTAATCGGGGTTGAGAAAGCAGTTGGTAATGCAGTGGCTCCACCGCCGATTTTAAAGCAAAGCGATCGCGTAGGATTGGCAGATTTAGTATTAGATGCCGATGGTAAAGTGCGCCGGGGTTTGATTTCTGTCAGAACTGAGGAAGGTCAAACAAAATTAGGATTGGGAACAACCCTGGCTTTAATGTATCTGCAATCCGAGGGCATTACGCTGAAAATGCTCGATCCCAAGCAAAAGCACTTGGGATTGGGTCAAGCTGTATTTATGCCGCTGAAGGGAAACGAAGGCGGTTACGTGCGCGCGAATACGGGTGGTTACCAAATTTTATTGAACTATCGGGGAACCCTAGAAAATTTTCAGCACGTATCGATGAAAGATGTTCTGGAGGACAGGATAGCGCCAAACAGTTTGCGCGATCGCATTATTTTAATCGGCGCCACCGGCGCTAGCCTCAACGACCTTTTCTTTACACCCTACAGTAGCAAAGCGAACGGCAGTCCTCGGCGAACTCCCGGAGTCGTCATACATGCCAACATCACCAGCCAAATTATCAGTGGTGCGATTGAAGGGCGTCCCTTTATCCGAGTTTGGGACGAACCGAGAGAATGGCTGTGGATATTAATTTGGTCGTTTGCGGGTGCTGGCGTTAGTTGGATCGTACTCGACACCAAACAACTTAGCGATCGCCTCGCCCTCAAAGCCACGGTTTTTTTGATTAGCTTGTTGTGTGGTGGCGTGATGCTAGTCGGTGGTAGCTATGTCGCATTTCTGGCAAACTGGTGGTTGCCGGTTATTGCGCCCTTGGTAGCATTTAGTGGGGCTGGGATAGCGATCGCCGGGTTTCACAGCTTAGAATTACAGCGAGAAAAAGCCGACCTAGAAATCTTACTGGAAACCACAACCGAACACGCAGATGCCCTGGCGATAGATTTAGAACATAAAGCCGAAGAAGCAATTCGCGAAAGCGAACGCAAACTAGCTCAATTCCTAGAAGCAGTGCCCGTAGGAGTAGCCGTCGCCGATGCCAGAGGTAAACTTTATTACTTTAACCAAGCCGCACAGCAGCTTTTGGGTAAAGGAGTCGTACCCGATGCCACAGCAGAGCAACTAGCAGCAGTTTACCAAACCTATATTGCCGGAACCAATCAACTATACCCGGTCGAAAAATTGCCAATGGTACGGGCATTGAAAGGCGAAACTTCCTCGGTAGAAGATATAGAAATCCACCAAGAAGATAAGATTATTCCTCTAGAAGTTTGGGGTACTCCCATCTACGATCGAGAGGGCAAAGTTAACTTTGCCATCGTCGTTTTTCGAGATATTACCGAACGCAAAAAAGCCGAAGCAGACCGGATAAAATTAACCAACGAACTAATTCAACTCAACGTAGCTTATTCCCGCTTTGTTCCGCGACAATTCCTCCAACTTTTGAAAAAAGAAAGCATTATTGATGTACAATTAGGCGACCAAGTACAACAAGAAATGTCAGTGTTATTTTCCGATATTCGCGGCTTCACGGCACTATCGGAAACGATGACCCCAGAAGAAAACTTCAAATTTATTAATGCTTATCTCAGTCGCATGGAACCGGCGATTCAGGAAAATAATGGATTTATCGATAAATACATCGGCGATGCAATTATGGCACTCTTTAGCGGGGGAGCAGATGATGCCGTCAAAGCAGGAATTGCCATGCTACAAAGACTGAAAGAATTTAACACCAACAGGGGCAGACTGGGGCGTCCCCGGATCAAAATTGGCATTGGCATCAATACAGGTTCGATGATGCTGGGTACAGTCGGGGGACACTCCCGCATGGATGGCACAGCAATTAGCGATGCCGTTAATTTAGCTTCTCGGCTGGAAGGCTTAACTAAAAACTATGGCGTGGGACTGTTAATTTCTGAAAAAACATTTTTCGCCTTAAATAATCCAGCCGATTATGCCATCCGCCTAATAGATCGAGTAAAAGTTAAAGGAAAATCCGAACAAGTAATTGTTTATGAAGTCTTTGATGCCGATTCGCCCGAAGTCAAAGAAGGTAAACTTTTCACCCTGGCAGTATTTAAACAAGCAATCGTCCTCTATAACTCAGGGAATTTATCAGAAGCAGCACAACTATTTTCCCATTGCCTGCACCTTAACCCAGGGGATAAAGTAGCAAAAATTTACCTAGAACGCTGTCAGCAACAAGAAACCGTAGAAGCCTTTAACCCCAATATCTAAAAGCCAAAGACTCTTCCTCTTCTTCGCGTCCTACTCAACGAGTGCGCCGCTGCGCGTCTATGGCGTCTTGGCAGTTCATTAAAAATGGGGGCGACTCCCTCGCGATCGCTCAAACGCACCCAATGCCTTATAATGAAAATTTAAGCTTCATTTTTTTTATAACATGACCTCCCCCATCCCTAAGATCGAATTTTTTGAAGGAATTCCAGAAGAACTAAGCGATGTCAGCCTGCGGCGGAATCGCTCATCAGGAGTTCGGTCAGTCATGATGACATTCAAGCAACTGAAAGCAACCGAAAAATTTAACAGCTTTACAAAAAGATTTTCTAACTCAATGCGTTTAATTGATACTGAAGGAGTCATAAGCGTTGAGCCAAGTTCGCTAAAATTCATCTTCAGCGGACCCGAAGGAGATGAACTAGAACGGGTAGAATGCAAATTTGAACTTGATAGGGAAGACCATTGGGAAAGATTCATGCGGTTTATGAAGCGCTACGCAGAAGCAAATGGTATGGAGTACGGCGAAAATTCTAGTAACTAAAGTTGCTAGTTATAGCTATTATGGGTTGCTGGCATTGCTAATTGCTAATGGCTAATTGCTCGTGGTAATATGTATCGGTTAAAACATTAGCGATTAGCGATTAGCTGTTAGCAGATATAAAAACATAACTAGGAACTTGAGTGAGTAGTAAAGGTTAGGAGAATTGTAAATGAAAGTAGCTGTGACGGGTGCAACGGGATTTGTCGGTAGTCGCTTGGTGGAAAAACTGCAAGCCCAAGGAAATCAAGTGTTAATTTTAACTCGCAACGCGGAGCGAGCAAGGCGAGTTTTTAAGAGCAGTGCGTTTCCTCTTCTGGAAATAGTTACCTATGCGCCAACGGAATACGGCGCTTGGGAACAAAGTTTATCCGGTTGCGATCGCGTAGTCAATTTAGCAGGAGAATCAATCGCAGAAGGGCGCTGGACACCAGAGCGAAAGCAGGCAATTATAGATAGTCGTAAGCTCGGCACCCAGAGGTTAGTCGAAGCAATTTCACAAGCAAATCCTAAACCTTCTGTATTGGTAAGTGCCTCCGCTATTGGATATTACGGCACTAGCGAAACAGCCACCTTTGAAGAAACAAGTCCCCCAGGTAGCGATTTTCTAGCACAAGTGTGTCAAGCTTGGGAAGCAGAAGCCCAAAAAGTTAAAGATGCGGGCGTGCGTTTGGCAATTATCCGCGTTGGAATTGTTTTAGGGATGGGCGGTGCTATTGCCAAAATGCTACCACCGTTTCAACTATTTGCCGGTGGCCCAATTGGTAGCGGGCGTCAGTGGTTTTCCTGGATTCACCGGGAAGATTTGGTCAACTTGATTATACAAGCTTTGAATCGGGAAGACATGGAAGGCGTGTTTAACGGTACTGCGCCCAATCCCGTCCGCATGGCAGAATTTTGCCAAACATTGGGAGAAGTTCTCAATCGTCCTTCTTGGTTACCAGTACCCGATTTCGCTTTAGAATTGCTCTTAGGCGACGGCGCGAAGGTGGTTTTAGAAGGTCAGCAAGTTTTACCCAAACGCACCTTAGCATCTGGCTTTCAATTTCAATATCCCAATTTGAAACAAGCTCTACAATCGATTCTGAGCCAAGGGATGTAGTTTGTAGTAAGGACTTTAGTTTTTTCTCGATCGGCACTGAAGTCCTTACTACGAACTTATGAAGGCGAGTTGAGTTTTTTCGAGATCCAACTAATTACGCCGCTCGTCATGGCTCCAGCCATTAAAATACCGATAGCTGGGGTAAATACGGGTTCCCAGAGTTTGTACCAGAGATCGAGTCCTAGAGGAATGTTAGCTGCTTTACCAGCGACAGCGATCGCTAGCCATGCAAAACTGGCTAAAACCAGGAACGTATCGAACACCAAAAACGAGTTTAACCAGCCAAGAATTTTATCTTTCATAGAGATTGGTAATTGGTAATTGGTAATTGGTAATTGGTAATTGGTAATTGGTAAAGAGTCAAGCGTGCTATCCGATACATTTTTGCTAACAAGGTTTTGTTGTAGACAAACCGCGCTACTCCAAACCATTTTTTAACTATCTTCTTCTGGTCTGGACTCAGATAAATTCGAGTCTTCCTTGATATATGAGTTGTATTTTCTAAGTCCGTGCATTCGACAAGAGAAGATGTGGAGGATGCTGAGTAGATCTTGGGTGAGTTCTGAGTTTGGGCAATATACAGCTTGGTCCTGAACCACGATGTTCCCACCGTTTTGCTCGACCAAGTACTAAATAAGCTCGAATCCAAACCTTGCGAGTCGGTCACGACAGGCAACAACAAGCGTGAGCTGATCTTTGCGCATAAGTCTGTCCAATAGGGAACGCAATCCTTTCCGTTTGAAGTTGAGTCCTGAACTGATATCTCGGATGACTTCTGCTCCTGGGTAGAGGGATTGCATATAGGCGACTTGTCGGGAGAGGTCGTCTCGTTGCTTGGAACAAGAGACTCGACAGTAGCAAACAGTGGCAGTTCGAGTCCAATCGCCTCTGATGTAAGACTCGACATCGTAGAGTCTTTGTCCCGCTTCGTTTTTGATGCTCTTGATTTTCCCTTCATCTGCGTACTTCCTCAGCGTGTTTGGACTCAAACCCAGAAACTCGACCGCTTTTCTGAGTGGGATATAGGACATACCATTTACTAGCTTTTGTGAGTAAATGGGAGCAAATAGACAACTAGCTAGCAACCCTATGACCCATTACCCATTACCCAATATAAAAAATTTGGCTGTACCTGAAATCAGGACAGCCTCATCGATTAAGTATGATACAATGTATGAAGTTCGATTAATCGAGGGCGATACCAGAAACATCTGGTAGTTGCAAGTCATCTGGATCTACGTAGTGGCAGGTGGCGTCATTCAGACAAACGATCGCCCATCCAGACAGATCTACACCCATGAGTTTGTAGGTTGTTTCGTGGATAAAAAAGCCTTTGCGATCGCGAGTTTCTGGCTTAACTGAAACGTCCATATTTTCTGCACCTAAAATCCCTGTTAAAAATGACTCAACGATTGGTTATTAGGCCAACTAATCGTTGAGTTCAAAAAATAATATCATGCCAGTTTCGGGATCTGGCATTAATTTATTAGAGAGATCGTTACGAACTGAAAAGTTTTGTCTCAGCTTAGAAACGATTGTTAGAGTCAAGGCTCAAGCGTCAAACAACCAGGTTTTGATCCGGTTTAAACTATCCCAATCGGGTTTTCTGCTGAAACCATCGTTCAGGCTTTCCTCAATATCAGGGCGCAACTCGGGATCGAGGAAGAGCATTTGGCGGACAAGATCGATATGCTGTCGCACGCCGCTTTGCTTTGTTTCCAGCATCGCAGTTGCCAGGTTAATGCGTGATTGGGGGTCTTGGGGGTTTAACTTGACAGCTTTTTGGGCGGCTTTGTAAGCTCGATCCGGTTGATTATCCAGCAGGTACAACCAAGACAAACAAGTCCAGGCGGCGGCGGTTTTGGGGGAGCGATCGCAAATTTCTTTAAATACCGACAGCAAAGTTTCCGGCCCTTCCCCGGCTTTGTAACGTTCAATACCCGTATCAAAAAGAGTTGAAACTGATTCAGTCATTGGTGGATTGGTAATTGGTAATTGGGAAAAAGGTAATTGGTTGGATGACGACCGATTACCAAAAAAAATATACCAGACCTCGGTTAGGGAGCGGGTCTGGTATAGGTGTGGCTGCAAGCTGTAGATATGAGTTTGCGGATTTAGACGGCGAAAGACTTGCCGCAGCCACAGGTTTGAGAAGCGTTGGGATTGGTGAATTGGAAGCCACCGCCGATCATGGCATCGTTGTAGTCTAACACCAGACCGTAAAGGTAAAGCAGGCTCTTGGGATCGCACACGAGTTGGAAGCCATCGTAATCAAAAACTCGATCGTCATCTCTAGCAGTACTCGGATCGATAAAATCCATCATGTAGGACATGCCAGAACAGCCACCTTGACGAACTCCCACCCGCAGGCAGAGGTCTTTACCCTGTTTATCGCGCAAGAATGAAATTTGGCGCAAGGCAGCATCGGTCAGCTGAATCCCCTGTTGTTGTGACTGAGTAGCTGATGTCATTTTTGGCTCGACTCCTTATGCCAGTTGCAGTATACTGGCTGTTTGCTGATAAATCCATTGTATCGGGGTTCTTAAATTTCTTAGCCGCTGGGAGCCGAGCAAGGCAAAACCTTTCTATCCTGGTAATAGTCGAAAGCCTATACTTTACTTGCAAGCCCCTAACGTGGGAAGAACATTTTTTGAGCCAAACAAGAATTGCCACTGTTGCCAGTCAAAGCGGTCTTTTAAGGTTAGTGTTGATCAGAGGTTTGCTCGTTCGACCCGCAAGCCCTATTTTTCTTTTGTTCCCTTAGTTTATGACAGCTCTCAATCGCTCTACCCTTCGTCGGTTACAACAATTACAGCAAATTCCCAGCGTGTGGGAGGGCGATCGCCGTCCGCTATCGGCTCCTGTCGAGATCCAAGACGAAGCCAAAGGCGACTGTATTTTATGGGTAGATGGTTCTCAAGGTGTTGTGCGTGCGATGGATATGGTAGCGCCTGACACCGGACCGGAAGCGGTTGTACGAACCTTGCTGCGGGCAATGGAACATCCCCACGGCCCGGTGCCCCCCGGAAAACCCCAAAAAATTGTCGTGCGCGATCGCGAAATTCAGTTTTACCTGCGAGGCGTCCTCCAAGACTTAGGAATTTCTATTGACTACGTACCATCCCTGCCTTTAATTGACGAACTGTTTCGCGAATTTGAAGAAAGCGTTTATGCTCACCCTCCCCAGTTACCTCCCCAGTACGCCGAAAAGTTGAGGGAAGAAGCGTATAAAATATGGCAAACTGCTCCGTGGCAATACTTAGGAGAACATCAAATTCTATCGATTGAACTCAATCAATGGGATATCGGCACGCTTTATGCCTGCGTCATGGGAATGTCGGGGATGGAGTATGGAATTTTGCTGTATCGTTCTCTCGACTCGCTCAAGCGATTTCGCGCCGCAGTTATACACCGAGACGACTCGATCGAAAGCCTAGAAGAAGCGTTTTTGGGGCAAGATTGCCTGTTTATAACTTTCGAGCCAGCAGGGGATGAAGATGTTGATGATGATGAAGATATCGATTTAGCTGAACTACCCATATCGCTGATCGAGCCAAGCTTTGGTAACATTCATCCTTTGGAAGGGCTGCGGTCTTCGCTTTATGAAGAAGAAGCCGTGGTAGTTTTAGTAGCCCTGGAAGCTCTCAATCGCTTTTTCCGCGCCTCGCGCCGCAAACTGGCTGGGGAAGATTTTCCCAGCATCACCACTCGCTATCGCATACCCTCTCCTAATGAGCCTGAAGCAACTGCGCCTTTGTCTGTGAAGGTCGCAACGCTACCAAAGGTAGCAGACGAGCTATACGATATGGTTCAACTCGAGGAGGAAAGCGATCAAAAAGCAATCCCACCCCTGCGGGATGACCTAGTGCCGGAAAATTCTTTCCTCAGCATTGGTATGGTGCCTTGGGAAATGGTGGAATATTTGCGGGCGACTGCGGGGAATGACCAAAGCGATATCAAAATGCAGGCGGCGGGAGATGGACTTCCGGTGATTTTGATCCAAACTTCCCGCCCCAAAGCTAAGATGCTGATCGAAAAAATACAGGCGTCAGGCGGACTGAAAGCGATTTTGTTTAATCCGGGGGAAGACCCGTTTGAGGAGACTCGCTACGATATCGGCATTATCCAAACTAATAATGGCGAGATGCATTTGTTTGGCGAGTTTATCAAGGATGAACCTATTCACGTCGAAGCCCGCAAGCGCTGGGATCAGCGGTGCAAGAAAACTAAGGGCTACTGCGGCTTAGTGATTGCTAAAGGACTCACGGGCGCTTCGCGGGGCAATCCCCAACTACCAGATATGATGGCGTTGTTTGAAGCGCGCAGTCTTTCCGGTAAGGAGTTGGGATTGGGTACGCTGCAACGCATCGTTCACCTTGATTTTGAGTAAATTTAGCGGGAAAAGGCAGAAGTGGGTTTAACCCCCTACCCCGTTTTTTATTTTGCCGAATAATTTTACGGCGAAATCAATAGCATCTGGGTCATGGTGGAGCGATCGCGCGGGCAGGCGATCCCCGTCCAACGGGCGGACTTCGCAGCAAGCTTTTGCCGAAATCCGCTTCAAGAACCCCTTTTTTGCCAAATTCTCTCATCTTTTCCCCTGGCTTTTGAGGACATTAGTCTGCTGTGATTTGGATCGCCGCCAAAATCAGCAAGGCACGATCTAATTACCGATAGGGAAATAACAGATGAATTTCCATACTTGAGTTCACATTTTTTTATTCTTACGTACCAAATACGTAAACTTTATAAAAATTTAAAATAAATTCAAAAAGGCTAAGCAAAATCCACATTGTCAAAACCACGGTTGACAACATACCTTTAGGATAGGCCGTGGGAAAAGACCTTAACAATAAAAATGGAGTAAAAATTAAAATGATGAAGCAAAATCCTTCTCAGGGTGAAGAAAGCATCAATCAAACTCCCATTCAATCCCTGGCGAAGTTATGGGCTAAAAAATACGTCCAAAATTTAGAAAACAAGGAAGCAGCAAACGGAGAAAACCCGTGGGAAAGTGCTTACGGAAAAGAAAGGTCTGCGATCGCTGAAAAGTTAATGTACTCGCTGCGATATACGAGCCTTCAGGCTTGGCAAAAAACAGAGTATTTGATTGGCAGAGAAATTCAGAGACATCAAATAAACCCCAGATTGATCGATCCGTGGCGAATTTCCGAAGATGCGTTTGAAATATATGAAAAAGCTCTAGAAAGCTACGCCAAGATGATTGCCCCGCAGCATCTGGCAAGAATTATCGGCACATACCTTGGCAACATCCGCAATAAATACACTTCCTCAGATCCCAGAACAATCGGGTTTGTAGCCTTGCAGTTCCACTACACCGGACAAATGTTGTTGTCGGAAGTGTCTAGCCAGTGGGAGCAAAACCAATTGTTGGCCTATTTCAAAGTAATTGACGACCATTTATATATGCCGCTGCAAAGAGCTTACGATGCCGCAGCTAGCCAAGATTACGACTCGCCAGCTTTGTCAGTCGTCCAGACGCTATTGCCGTGCAGTACTGAGATTGCGAGGAATATTTGTCAGCGAGTGATCGAATTATATCCCCGGTACTTGAGCCACAGCGGTTCGCTACATAATCCAGTGGTTAAAACTTCCAGCATCCGCGATGTGGAAATGTTCCAGGTATATTTGTGGGTATGCGTTCTGGAAAATAACATCTCCGCAATTCAACAAGAACTGTTCCCCTTGTGCGTGATGCTTTATCCTGCCCTAAAAGTACACTGGGAGCTAGTGCGGCAAATGATCAATTTAATGGGAAAAGAATTCAGCAGCCGCGTTAAGCCAGAACAACGGGCACTATTCGTACCTTATTTTCAAGCATTGCGGGAAATGTTCTCGCCCGAGGTGTTCCCGGAAAGTATCGACGATGAAATGTGGCGGACAGCGAAGGCGATGGGTGCAACGTTGTAGCAGGATATTTGGCAAATTGAACCACCCAACGCAGCCCCCCTGTCTCATAATGTCCTGTGAGGCTAGCTCTTGAGCAGGTGGGCTTCTTCGGCAGGTGGGAAAGAAAAAACGGTTTTTGGCAGCATCGACACGATCGGGCGATCGCCTCGTCTTGAGTAAGTCCTGAACGCTTCTTTGTTTACAATATGTAAAGTTGAGCAGGAACAGGGAATGCGCGTTGCAATCGTCGGAGCGGGACTGGCTGGAATGGCTGCGGCTGTCGATCTAGCTGATGCCGGATGCGAAGTGGAAATCTTTGAGTCCCGTCCTTTTGTGGGGGGTAAAGTCGGTAGTTGGGTAGATGCCGAGGGTAACCACATCGAGATGGGTTTGCACGTCTTTTTTGGCAACTACTACCAGCTACTAGAGTTAATGCATAAAGTGGGGGCAGGTGGCAACTTGCGCCTGAAAGAACATATCCACACCTTTATCAATTCTGGCGGTAGGACGGGTGCGTTAGATTTCCGTTTTATTACGGGTGCGCCGTTTAATGGACTGAAGGCGTTTTTCACTACGTCCCAACTATCGCTGCAAGATAAACTGCAAAATGCGATCGCTCTCGGCACGAGTCCCATCGTTCGCGGTTTGCTGGACTTTGACGGCGCGATGATGACTATCCGCAATCTCGATCGAATTAGCTTTGCCGACTGGTTTCGCAGTCACGGCGG